>JBBTVT010000063.1:0-8840 GCA_038078655.1 Patescibacteria group bacterium | reverse complement strand
TAGGGCATTTTCAGAAAAATGCCCTACAGAGTCAGATTTGTTTAATCTGGCTCTGCGAAAAAGTAGAGGGGAAGTACTTTCCCCTCTACCCTCTATCTATTGTTTAAAATCATAATTAATAAATAATTTTGTAAATTTATGAAAAATATTTTTCTTAAAACTAAATATGACGCGGATTTACGAGGACATTTTAAAAAATATGGCGGACGTTATGTGCCAGAAATGTTAATACCAGCTTTAGAAAAATTGGAAAGCAACTATTTAAAAGTTAAAAATGATCCAAAATTTATGAGCGATTTAATGGATTTATTTCATAATTATTCTGGCAGACCAACTCCGTTATATTTTGCCAAAAATTTATCAGAATATTTTAATGGCGCAAAAATTTTTTTAAAATTAGAAAGTTTGAATCATACTGGAGCTCATAAAATAAATAATTGTTTAGGACAAGCACTTTTAGCGCAACGAATGAAAAAAACAAGACTAATTGCTGAAACTGGCGCTGGACAACACGGTGTGGCAACAGCTACAGTAGCGGCTAAATTAGGAATGAAATGCAGTGTGTATATGGGTAAGGTTGATTATGATCGTCAACGTCCAAATGTTTTTTGGATGGAACAGCTTGGAGCTGAAGTTATTCCAGTTATGCACGGCACGCAAAGACTTAAAGACGCAGTGACAGCGACATTACAAGATTGGATTACAAATATTAATGATACATATTATTTACTTGGTTCGGCTCTTGGTCCTCATCCTTATCCGTCAATGGTTCGAGATTTTCAAACAATTATTGGATTGGAAGTAAAAGAACAATTAAAAAATAATTATAACATTAATCGACCCGATTTTATTGTGGCTTGCGTTGGTGGCGGCAGCAATGCCATTGGTATATTTAATCCATATTTAAAAGATCAGAGAGTAAAATTAATCGGGGTTGAGGCTGGAGGGGAAAATATAAATAAAATTGGCAAACACGCCACTAGATTACAAAAAAATCCTAAAATTGGAGTGGTTGAAGGTTATAAATCATATTTTTTACAAAACAAAGATGGGCAATTACAAAACACGCATAGCATTTCAGCTGGATTAGATTATGCTGGAATTGGACCAGAACATGCATTATTAAAAGATAAAAAAAGAGTTGATTATTATTATGCAAGCGATAATGAAGTTATTAGAGCATTTAAATTATTGGCAAAAAAAGAAGGAATAATAGCTGCTTTAGAATCATGTCATGCCGTTGCATATGCTATAAAATTAGCCAAAAAATTAGATAAGAAAAAAAATATAGTGGTTAATCTTTCTGGACGAGGAGATAAGGATATTTTTATTATCACTAAGGCATTAAAAGATAAAAAATGGAAAGAATTTTTAAAACAAGAAAGCGTTTAATTTTTTATAAAAAAATATGACTAAAATAGAAAAACAATTACAAAAAATAAAGCAAGAAAATCGTTTGGGAATAATGACACATCTTGTCATAGGTTGCCCTGATTTAAAAGAAAATAAAAAAATAATCCAATTAATGGCTGATTTAGGGGTTGATTTTATTGAATTACAAATTCCATTTTCTGATCCAATGGCTGATGGACCAACAATTATGAATGCTAATCAGCGAGCTCTTGATAACAAAACTAAAATCAAAGATGCTTTTGCGCTCATGACGGAAATGTCAGCAAAAATTGATATCCCTTTATTATTTATGGGATATTTTAATACAGTATTAAATTATGGAACAAAAAAATTTTGTTGTGACGCAAAACAAGCTGGGTGTAGCGGATTGATTGTTCCTGATATTCCAATAGAAGAAGAACAAGAAGAGCATTTTATTAAGTATGCCAAAAAATATCATCTAAATAATATTAGGGTGCTTTCTCCTGCGAGCACAATAAAACGTATTAAAAAAAATGCGAAGATTGCTAATGGATTTTTGTATTTTACTGGTCGTCAAGGAACAACCGGCGCTAAAACAAAATTAGATTTAACTTTAACTAAAAATCTTCAAAATATTAAAAAATATGTCAAAGTCCCAATAGCTGTTGGTTTTGGTATTTCAAATATTAAACACATCAAAGCTCTTATTGGAAAGACAGAATTAATTGTTATTGGCAGCGCTGTATTAAATAAATATAATGAGGCAAAAATTGGAAAAGGATTAATAGAAATTGAAAATTTTTTAAAACCGCTTATTAAAAGCGCAAAAATATTTGGGAGATCGTAACTCCCAAATATTCTAAAATATAAAATATAAAAAAATACACGGGTTTAACTCATGTATTTTTTTAATGTTTAGAAGTCGAACTTCCAAACATTATCCCCATTTTAATTGTAGATAAACGGCCAAATTGATTGCTAATTGGTTGTTCAATTGTAATTTTATTTCCTAATTGCTCAATAAATTTCTGCATAATCTGCATGGCTAAATCCATATGCTTTTTTCTCTTCCTCTTAAATTCATTTCTATTTTTATTTTATGTTTTCCATAAATTTTGTAGGGGCGTATTGCATACGCCCATTAAATATTACCCATAAAATTCCCAGAAGAACCGTAATTTTTGCCACCATTTAAACGCACTAATGTCTCACTTAAAATAAAACGACCTTTAAAAAATTTTATTGGCCATTATTTAAAATATACAAAATGAGATATATATTTTTTACACCAATTTTTACGCCAAAATAAAAAATAAAAACCCATTAATATTAAAATAATTGAAACGATTTGTGGCAATCTAATTCCAAAAATCATTATGGTTGAATCAATTTTTAAAAATTCTAAGACAAACCTTAACGCTGAATATAAAATTAAATAGATTAAAAAAATATTTCCGGTTCCATACATTTGTGGAATTTTTTTATATAAAAAAAACAAGGTTATTAAAATTAATAAACATCCTAACGATTCATACAAAAAAACTGGATGGAAAAAAACAAAATTTTCATATCCAATAATTCTATTCTCAAAATTAATAGGAATTCCCCAAGATAAATTGGTTGGCAACCCATAAAGCTCTTGATTAAAATAATTTCCCCATCGTCCAATCATTTGACCAAAAACAACCGCAGGAGCAAAAATATCACCCAAAAACCAAAAGTTTAATTTATATTTTTTACAACAAAAAAATAATGCTAATACTCCCGCTATAATTGCTCCATGAATAGCCATGCCACCTTGCCAAATTTTAAAAATATCTAATGGATTCTGAAAATAATATTCTAAATTTAATCCTATATAATAAAGTCGCGCTCCCAATAAACCAAAAATAATTAACCAAAAAAAACAATCCCATAATATTTCTTTAGAATATTTTTTATTAAGTCTAAAAATAATAAAAATCCCTCCTAAAATTCCTATTACATATCCTAATCCATACCAATAAACTTTTAATATTCCTAAATGGAAAAAAATTGCTTCGGGATGATTGCTATGTAAAAAATTAATAATGGATGTCATTTGTATTTAATTATGTTAACTAATTAAGCGGATCGTGACCGCCCTCATTGAAAGGATTGCATCTTAATAAACGCCACATAGCTTTTATTCCACCCTTGATTAAACCATATTTTTCTATTGCCTGACAAGTATACTCGGAACAAGAGGGATAGAAGCGACACTGACCGTATGGCTTTAAAAACTTTAGCCATCCATGATCCAAAGAAAAAATTTTCTGATAAAAACGAATTAATTTTATAGCAAAAATCCTAGGAATAATAAATAAAAAATTGCGCATATATATGAAATTACTTTTTTAAAAATAAATTTGATAAAAATAAAAATATTTGTTTTCTGTATGCAGCAGCCAAAACGGCTGACGATCCTACGCCAACAGCAGCCGTCGCCTCTTTAGTTTTAGATTTTTCTTCTTGTTTTTTAGTTTTGATGTTTGTATTTATTTTAGAATTTAAATTATTTGGATTTGATTGAACATTAGTTATTAAAATTTGAGATTTATGCTTTAATTCTTGATTCTTAATTTCTAATTCTTGTTTCTTATTTTGTTTTTCATTTTGCATTTTAACTTTTGAATTTATTAAAATATCGTCCTGGAATCTTGGCAAAATTCTATACCCTGATTCGGTCTGGCTAACAATACCTGTTATTTCTACTTGATCGCCCTCTTTCATTTTTGGTTTTTTAATATTTGTTGATTCTTTTATATAAATCTTTATTTCCTCATTTGTTTCATCTGTAACATAAAAAGTATTGCCGGAAGTCTCTGTAATTTCTCCTTTTATTTTTACTAAATATCCCTCTGTATTTTTATTAATTTTATCAACTTTTATTTCTTCACGATTAATAGGCTGGTTTTTCTTTAAAATTTTAATGTCATTTTTAGAAGATAATTTTATTCTCGCTTCATTTTCAAAAGAAGAAAGCTCTCCTGAAATTTCTATTTCATCTCCTAAATTCAATTCGGGAAAATCTTTGTTGTATAAATAAACCTGAATTCCAGAACCCGCGAGATAAAAAATTTGCGAACCCAATATCCCTGGAACGCAAGAGACAACGCCTTGTGTTTTTATTTTTGTTCCTTTTTCTAATTTTCTTATTTCTTTTAACGAAACTGATAATATATTTTTAGACTCTAAATTTTGAATTTCTGATTTAGATTTTGCAATTTCCAATTTAATTGGATCTTCTTGAATTTTAGATTTTAAATTTATAATTTCAGTTTTTAAATCATTAATTTCAGATTTTAAATTTTTAATTTCTGATTTATGGCCTGAATCATCTTGGTTTTTTGTTTCATTATTTTCTTGTTTTAATGTTTTTATATTTTCTTGGTTTGGCGTTAATGTTTCTGTCCATTCCCATTTTTTATTTTCAAATTGTGAATATGATTGACCGCTCTTAGCTTTTTCGTAAAACACATTTGAAACCAATTGATTATTAGGATTAAATAATTTTATTTCATCTTCGTCATTATTTAAAACGATTTGCGTTTGTGCTTTTTTGAAAACTAAAAAATTCTGTTTTAAAATAACAGAATTTATAGGAATAAAATATTTTTTGCTATCTCCTTTGCTATCAAAAATAATCCAATTTGACAAATTTACATCTTGATCGCTCTGATTTTTTAATTCAATCCATTCATCTAAATCATTTGATTTTGGATCTGGCAAAATTTCATTAATAATAATTTGATCTGAATATTTTGTTCCAACAATATTCTGATTAATACTAAAATTAGAAGTTGGATTGAAATAATTACCGGTTACCACTGGAATAATTTTTTCTTTTTCAATTAAATTAGACCTTCCTTTTGTTAAAGTAATTGTTGTTTGAAAATCATTTCGATCAATATTTGTATCTACGCCATCTGTGAAACGTACTAATGATTGCCCTTGTTTTACTTGAATAGCATTATCAAAAATATTTCCATCATTCCATTTTTCGTAAGCCACTTGATCAATAACAATTCCATCTTTGTTTTTTAAAACAATAATATCGCCATCGTTATTTAACGACCCCTTTGGATCATCAATAACATAAAAATCTTTTGATTTAATAACCCCAGTTAAAATTGTTTTCGCTTTTGTTCCTTCCTCAATTGTCCAATTATTAATATCAATATCTTGATCGGTAAAATTATATAATTCAATCCATTCTTTTTCCTTCGGCAATGGATCTGAAATAAATTCATTAATTACAACGCCAATTGTTGTTTGAGAAATTGCGGATAATATTAATTTTTTTGTTTCTGAGTTTTGTGTTTCCGCATTTTTTATTTCTATATTTTGTATTTCCGAGATTACTATTTTTTTATTTTCAATATTTTCTTGATTTATAACATCTAATTTATTATTTGCTTTTTTGGGGGTTAAATCCTGCCATTCCCATTGTTCGCTATTTTCTATTTTTGAAAAACTTTTATTTTTAGGCGCATCAAAATAAACAGGCGTAAAAAAAATAACCTCATTTTGGTTATTTAAAAGTTCAATTGAATCTTTGTCGTTATTTAAAATAATTTTTGGACTAATATCTTTTCTATAAATAACTAAAAAACTTTTTGCTTTTATTTCTGTTTGTTCTGGGAAAACATACGTTTTTATCGCCCCATAAACATCTCGTAATTTCCAATTAAATAAATTTATATCTTGATTACTTTGATTAAAAAGTTCAATAAATTCTTCTTGGCTTTCATTTTCAGAATTAGGTAAAAGCTCAGTAATAATAACAGGGTTAATTTCTTTTATCTCGGATTTTAAATCTATATTTTCTTTTTTGTCTACCTTTTCATTTTGATTATCGAAATTTATTTGTAATTTAGAATCTTGAATTAAAGGTTTATCAACTACTTGCTCCTGAACTTCTACTTTTTTTTCTTCTATTATTTCAAATTGTTTATCCTCAACTGCTTGAGTAATTTTAAAACATATAAATAAAAAAATAAATGAAACAATAAATATCAACGATATCTTTTTGTTTTTATTGCGCATATTTTTTATTTTAAAATTTTTTATCTTGAATAGGATTCAACAATTAAACGTGTATCAATATTTTGAGGTAAGTCTTCTTTTTTTGGAATGTCTAATATTTTTATTATACTTTTTTCAACATCAAAGGATAACCACAACGGCAATTCATTTTTCTCATTCTTGTCTCCGTCTCGCCATTTTTGATTTTCCTTTTTAATTTTAATCTCATCTTTTACTTTCGTTTCATATGAAGGAATATTCACCTTTTTATTGTTTACTAAAAAATATCCATGCGTCACTAATTGTCTTGCCTTATCTCTAGATTTAGTTAAACCAGCTCTATGAATAACGTTGTCCAATCTCATTTCCAAAAATCGCAATAAAATTTCTCCCGTTTCGCCTTTTCTTTTGGCTGCTTTTTGAAAATAATTTTTAAATTGTCTTTCCATAACCCCATAAATTTTTTTCGCCTTTTGTTTTTCAAATAATTGCTTTCCATATTCTGAAATTTTAGCTTTAACTTGTTTCGCTCCATGGAGCCCAGGAGAATAATTCTTTCTTATTAAAGCGCATTTTAGAGAAACACAACGGTCGCCCTTTAAAAAAAGTTTTTCTTTAATTCTTCTACATTGTCTACATTTTGGAGTTAAATTCCTTGCCATAAAATATAAATTAGCTTATAGCTTGTAGCTTTTTAGCTTATAGCTTATAGAAATATAAATAGACAAAATTTATTTTATAAATTTTGCACAAATTTTAATTAAATTTTTAAAATCAAATTAATTATAACAAAATTTAAATTCTGCGAGGTTTGCGACGACGACAACCATTATGTGGAATAGGTGTAACATCTTTAATTGATAAAATAATTATTCCATTAGCATTGATGGCTCTAATTGCCGCATCTCTTCCGGCTCCAATTCCTTTAACAAAAACATTGGCCTCTTTCATCATTCTTTCTTGTTTAATTGTTGTTAATACATCCTTAACTATAACGCTAGCGGCATAAGAAGTTGATTTTTTTGGACCCTTAAATTTCATTTTCCCAGCAGAAGACCATCCCAAAACATTTCCATACAAATCTGCAACAGTTACAATTGTGTTGTTGTATGTTGCTTGAACATAAATTTGTCCTCGTGTGATATTTTTTAACTCTCTATTCTTTTTTACTTTGCCTAATTTCTTTTTTGAAGCCACCTTGCCAGTAGTAACTTCTTCTGACAATTGCTCTTCGACTGTTTCTGTTTGTTCTTCCGTTGTTGTATTATTTATTTGAGACATAAAAGATTTAAGATTTAAGATTTAAGATTTAAGATTTAAGATTTAAGATTTATTTTGATTTTTTAAAATTCTAATTTACTAAAAGACTAAAAATTAATTTTTATGTTTTTTCAGTGCCCTTTTTGCGACCGCTTCCCATTGTTTTTCTTGCATTCCCTCTTCTAGTTCTAGAATTAGTTTTTGTTCGTTGTCCTCTCGAGGGCAAATTTCTGCTATGACGATTTCCTCGATAACAATTAATTTCTTTTAATCTTTTAATATTTGTAATAATTTCTCTTTTTAATTCTCCTTCTACTTTTATTTTTTCAATAATATTTTTTAAAATATTAACATCTTCTTCTGTAATATCTTTACATCTTGTATCCGGACTAATTTTAGTTTGAGCTAAAATTTTATTAGCCATAGGTCGACCAATGCCAAAAATATATGTAAGTCCGATTTCTATTCTTTTGTCTTTTGGTAAATTAATTCCTGATATACGAGCCATAAAAATACAAAAATTATAAATTAAAACATTTTCACTATAAGTGGAAAATTTTTAAAAACTTATCCTTGTCTTTGTTTGTGTTTAGGATTTTTTTTACAAACAGCAACAACTCGTCCTTTTCGACGAATAATTTGACAATCTTTACATATTTTTTTAACAGATGTACGCACTTTCATAAAAATAATTTATTTAAAATCGAAAAACAATTCTTCCTTTTGATAAATCATAAGGGCTTACCTCCATTTTTACTTTATCTCCAGGCAAAATACGAATTTTATGCAAACGCATTTTTCCAGAAAGATGAGCTAACATTTCGTGCCCATTTTCTAGTCTTATTCTAAAATTAGCAGCAGGCAAAAGTTCAATGACTTCTCCCTGCATTTCTAAAAATTCATTACATTTTTTTTTATTATTTTGACTCATTAAAAAATAAATAAAATATTAAATTTTATTATATTAATATATATAAGATATTAAAAAATATGTCAAATTTTTTTTGTACAAAAATGAGTATATGGTCTGCAAAAGATGAGATACATAGGTAGGCACTCATATTTTATCAAATTATCCATAATTAAAATTCAATTCATATTAATAATCGCAGAATTTTCAAAAGTGTTATTAACGTGTTCCTTATATATAAAAAAATAAT
>JBBTVT010000062.1:0-2269 GCA_038078655.1 Patescibacteria group bacterium | reverse complement strand
TTTAACACTTAAATTAGCCAAAGGAGACGCTACACCAATACCAACTTTGCCAGCTGATGTGTCTACATAAAGTTGATTTGTATTAACAGCAAAATCTCCGGCACCCGAAAGATTAACATTTAAATTTGTTCCGGCTGCTGGGGTAACTGTTAAAGCACCGGTTGAAGTTAAATCTCCACCATTCACAGCTAAATCTCCAGCTGTTGTAATATTTCCAGTTGCTCCTGCGACTTGAAATTTATCTCCATCTCCAACAGTTAATGTTGCCGCTGGGGTTGTATCTCCAATCCCAACATTGCCGCCATCAAGAATTCTAAAAACAGAAGTAACGCCATCTTTGAAATCAACAACATTGCCACCTCCATTTTGTGTAACACTTAAAGCGGGATTTCCATTACTAACATCAACCGACAAAACATTCCCTGTCACATCAAGCCCTAATTGAGCATCAATGTTTCCAATAAAAGTATTTTGAGCAGTATTAGTTTCTTGAATATACCCTTTATTATTAGTAATACCAGAAATGCCAGACATTACTCCTGTAGCAGTAATGTCCCAATCAGATGAATTAATGGTCACGGTATTATCTCCATCTCCTATGGTTGCTATGTTATTTACATTTAATACTCCATTAAAAGTAGATGCGCCTGCACCAGGTTGTGTTGTGCCAACTGTAAAAGTTTTACCGTCAACTATCGTTGTATCTCCTTTTAAACTAACAACACCCGTGCCAGTTGAAAATGTTCCTGAACTTGATGATTGATTAAAACTTTTATTATTAGTAATTATCAAATCTCCCCCTTGTATTTCAAGCCCGAGATTAGCATTAATTTTTTGCGAAGCAGTGATTGTGTTATTAGCCACTTTAAAAACATCTGTGCCGGCACTTTGTACTTTAAAATTGCCAGTACTGCTAGTCGCAATATTAACAATAAAATTAGAGTCAGTCTCTGTATTATCTAAATTAAATTTAATATCTTTCCCATCAGTCGTAGTAATAGTAGCTGGCCTTCCGCTATTAGTATAAGCACTCTGCAAAGTAGAAGCGCTAGCTGATGTAGCGATTGCATTAAAATTAGTTCCGTCATTAGCTAATTCCCATTGATTATTTGCAGCATTATATTGAATTATTCCGTTATTATCCGTTCCTTGTTCTGCTATAATTCGTACTGTTGTCCCTCCTGTACTAGTGCTATCAGCATCTAAAGTTAAATTTGTTCCATTAACATCAACACTATCATCAATAACTATAAAATCTCCCGTTGAATTATAAATTTTTCTAGCAACATTTAAAGAGCCTCCTGTATCATTTACGCTTGGCAAAGCTCCTGAAGGAGTTACTGATCCAATATCATCCCAAGTAAGACCTGATGCTGTTATCATATAAAGTTCTGATCCCAATGTTCTTCCGTAAACTTTATAACTTGAAGCTCCTGTTACCGAATTCCATGTTATTCTATTAAAATTAGTACCACTTAAAGTAGCATTCCCTGTGGTTGTTTGTGCTGTAGAGCTAGCTAATGTTTCTCCATTCGCATTTAATGCGCTAATTCTGTAACTATAAGTAGTACTTCCTGTTGTTCCTTGAGAAGTCACAATTACCCCGCTTGGAGTAGCAAGTTGATTAATAGAAAGATTTCCTGCGCTAAGCGTAATGTCGGCTGCTGAGCCTAAAGTTATGTCCCCGCCATCAGCTATTGTAAAAACAGACGTAGTTCCATCTTTAAAATTAACAATATTACCTGAGCCGGATTGAGTAACTTCTAACGCTGCGTAAACACTGTTTGAACCAATAATAACTTGATTAGCTGTTGCTTTTAGAACATCTGTACCAGTATTTTGTACAGAAAAATATCCAACACTTCCAGAAAGAATGTTTACTAAAAAGTTGGAATCAGTCGCTGTATTATCTAAATTAAATTCAATATTACGCGCGTCAGAAGTAGTAATATTATTTCCATTAGTTTGTTCATAAGCTGCATCCAATGTAGTTGTAGCTGCTATCCCGCTTAATTGACTTCCATCTCCATGATAAGTAACAGCATAAACATCTTTGTATCTTTTAGCAACTGCTCCGAGGTTATAAGTGCTGTCTAAAGATGGTTCAATGCCTTGACTTGTGGTTGTTCCTCCTATAGCAAGTGTTCCTGAAATCCCTGCAGTTCCATTAACGTCTAATTGATAATTTGGATTCGTTGTCCCAATCCCGATTCTATTACTTAAAGCATCTATAGATAAAGTATTGATATCAAAATTTAAAGCATTTGCT
>JBBTVT010000061.1:0-4491 GCA_038078655.1 Patescibacteria group bacterium | reverse complement strand
AAAATCCGACAATAATCAAAATAATTATCGCTCCAATTAAAATTATTCGTTGTAATTTATTTTTATTCATATTAATTTAAATTTGAGTTTTAATAAATTGTTTAATAAAAGGAATGGAAAGGTCTTTTTTCTCTTTTTTTAGCTCCTTGTTCTTTTGTTTTGCTATTTTATATCATAGGAAATATAGGCTATTTTATTTATACGGTCAATGGCTGTAAAAATATTGTCGTGGCTATATGATAATGTTATAGTTGAGCAAAATAGGATATTTCTATTTTAATATCTTTGGCATTTTATGCCAATAATATTGCGTTAGATTCTTGAATCAAAGGGACGATAATGCTTTTTTTACAAGATGCTCTTTCACTCTTCTACTGTCCATGATATATTGATGAAAAATTGCGTTGACACAAGCTTGTAAATCTTCTGTTATTTTAGTGTCATCTACAAATTCAGATGGCTTTTTCCAACATACTTCAGTAAGTTCAGCTGAATCTATAGAAATAGCAGGTTTCTCATTGTTAAATATAAATCCTGTAAAAATTGCTCTGGTTCTTTTTTGAGATTTTTGTCCCAAAGGATATCCATCTGTTCTTAATAATGCTTCTGGAACAAGATATATTGTATTTGGATCATTAATATTTTGACTTTTAGCATAAGTAAAAAGTTCATCTTTTGTTCCTGGCCATAGTTTTACGCAAAAAGAATCTTCTTGCTCTCCATATCGTAACTCCTCATTAATTTCTATTGCCATATTAATTACAGAAACAACATCAATATTTTTTACAACATTTCCATTTATTATTAATTCTTTTGCCACGCCATGCGCTGATGAGGATATCTTACCAGGATCAATTTTTTTTTCTTGAGATCGAAGTTGTAGAAGAACTTCATTGCCACAAAAAATAAGCGAAGTAACTATTAAATATCTTTTATTTTGCTCTCTTGCTTCTTTGCGTGTTGAACGCTCTGAAGAAATAATATCTCCTGCATCATTTATTATATAAACATACTCTTCTTCATGTTCTGCTGTTTTTTCAATATTAATGCGCTGCGGACATGAACGAATTTCTAATATATCTATGCTATTGTAACTCCCAGAATTATAATCCATTTTACATAACTTTTGCCCACCACTACCTAATATTTCTACTGTTTTTTTATTTTGCTCTCGGAGTTGTAATATTTCTTTTATTTCTTCTAATGATCGTAAATATTCTTTTGGTTCTTTTGGAATGTATTTAGAATAAGATACTACTTCAATGTCCTTATTAAATTCAGGTAATTGATTTTCATTTTTATCTACTACTATTAAATTATTTGTTAAAATATTTTTTATAATAAAAATTGTCATTTTTATTTTCTTTTTTTCTTTTAAACCGGAAATTTTTATTTCCATTTTTTGAATATTGTCATCTATTTTTTTCCATTTATCAACTTCTTCAACGCAGAATTTTTGTGTTATTTCTTCTTGTCTTTTTTCGCGTACATATATAAAACTGCCAACTTTTATATCATCAAAAATATCGGACTCAGAATCATGTTTTAATTTCGGTATATCATATGTTTCTTCTTCAATTATTTTGTTTTTTTCAAACTCTGTCATAAAAATTATTCTAAATAAAATTTTATAGCATATTTTTAATAATCTTTGCCAATCTCCTTATTTTCTCCTTGCCCCCTAGCTTGCTTAATGTTTTGATTTAATGTTTTTTGCAGTTTTTTGTTATTGATTAAATTTTTCCTGATATAACTTTTAAAATAAAAAAACAAAATAATATTGAATTTTAACAAAAATCATTAAATTAGATTTTGCGCTCGCGGTGTAAAAATTTCTAAAACCGATTTAAAGGATTAAATCCTGCTTTTAATTGTTTAATAATTGGCAAGAAAAGAGGTTTTGGAAATTTGTCCCATTCAAACCAATCCCATTTTTCACATTTATGAGGTTCCATTGCTTTAACCTTGCCTAAAGCAAAGTCAGCTACCATAAAAATGGTAACATAATGTTTTTTGGCCATTTTAAAAATATTATTAGAAACCATGCCAAAGCGTAAATTTTTAATTTTAATGCCTGCTTCTTCCATAGTTTCACGCCGAGAACATTTTTCCCATGATTCGCCATATTCTAAATGACCGCCAGGATAACACCATGCGCCTTCACCATGCGCATTTTTTCTTTTACCAAGAAGGATTTTGCCATCTTTGATGACAATCACCCCAATCCCAATTTTTGGCCTATTTTGTGTATGCATAATTTAAAATTTTTTACAAAAAATCACAAAATGTATTGACACCTTACCTTTTGCATTTTTATACCACTTCCGCTAAAAAAAATATGAGTGTTATTCATGTACCTCATCTTTTGCACATCCAATCGCAAGTCAACAATTGTGTACTCATTTTATATAATAACGAAGTGTTACTAAATCCCTTATGCTATACTTCAGCTCTATAGAACCGAAGTAATTTCTTTCACAATATTATTCACTGCATCCATAGGTGTTCCAACTTCCGTTGGAGGTTTTGTAATCGGTCGACCAATAACGAGAGCTGTTGCGCCTGCCTTGATTGCCTCCGCCGGAGTCATAATATACTTCTGGTCATCAACAACTGCCCATTTAGGACGAACGCCGGGCGTGACTTTTAACAAACTTGCAAGCTCCTTCTGCTTTCCAAGAAATTCAAGCTCCTGTGGTGAGCAAATAATTCCATCACAACCTGCAACTTTCGCATCGCGTGCCAATTGCAAAACCTTAACCTTGCGCGGGCAACCGAAAATCAAATGAGCATTATTCTCCTCAAGTGAAGTAAGAACCGTGACAGCAAAAACAAGCGATTGTCCTTTGTTAGCAACAGCAACCATCATCGCCTCAATACCCGCCGAAGCATGAACGCTGAACATCTTAACATTTAGTCCAGCAACTACTTTGACTGCACCACCTATCGTGTTGGGAATGTCGTTGAACTTACAATCATAAAAAACTGTCCACCAAACGAATGAACAAATTTAACAACCTTCTGAGCTCCAACGGCCGTGAGTAATTCCAGTCCAATTTTAAAACATCCCACTTGTGTTGCAAGGCTTTTCACAATAGACTTGGCCTTATCTAAACTATCCACATCTAAAGCCACAATAATTTTGTTTTTTACTTCCATAGAATTTCTAAAATAAATTGAGCTTTACCCTATGATATCCATTTTCTTATTTCTTTTGCATTTATTTTTCGACGGCTTGCAATAATTTTTCTTTTTTTAAAGATTAAAGGTAATTGTTTAAAAAAATTCCAAAGAGCTTCTTTAAGAGTTGGGAATTCAAAAATTAACATAAAAACAATTTTTTTTAATTCATAAAAAGCAATCCATGGAAAATCTAAAATAAAATTCTTTAAAAATTCATTTTTTATTTTAAATTTGGTAAAGTTCAGCTTTTATTTAACATTATTATAATACAAATTCATTAAAATTTTTAGATGTAATAATTTTAAATTCGCTATTTTTATAATTTTTCCAAAGAGTTGGCTGTTTTGTTTTTTTATTATTAAATTTAAACTCAAAACCATAAAGTTTACCTTCTCGTTCTTCAATCCAGTCAATTTCAGTTTTTGTAAAAGTTCTCCAGAAATAATTATTTGAATAAATATTATGATAAGCCAGATATTTTAATCTTTCATTAATAATAAAATTTTCCCAAAGAGCGCCAACGTCATTTCTTGAATCAAGCGGATTAAAATTATTAATAATAGCATTGCGAATTCCAAGATCATAAAAATAAATTTTTTTTGATTTTGATATTTCTTTTCTTTTATTCGTGTAATAAGGAGAAATTCTAAAAATGATAAAATTTTTCTCCAGCAAATCAATATATCTTTCAATTGTTTTCTTATCGATTCCAATGATATTAGCAAGTTCATTATAAGAAACTTCCGCGCCAATTTGCAAAGCCAAAGCTTTTAACAAATTAAATATTATTGTTGAATTTTTTACTTGTTGAAATTCAAATATATCTTTATATAAATTGCTGGTCGATAATTCTTGAAGTTCCACTTGTTTTTTATTAAATGATTTAATATTTACTATTTCAGGATAAAGACCGGTAATAAGAATATTTTCTAATTCTTTTGAAATAATTAAAATATTTTTTTGAGGATAAATTTCTTCTAAACTCAAAGGAAATAAATGAAATATTTTTTTTCTGCCAGTGAGAGTTTCTTGCGTTTTATTTAATAAATTAATACTTGAAGATCCGGTAATAATTATTTGTTTGTTATTTTTATATTTGTCAACTAATAATTTTGCTGTTTGACCTATACTGCCAACTTTCTGACCTTCATCAATGAAAATAATTTTATTATCTCCAACAAATTTATCTAAACTTTCAAAGTCTTTTTCATTTAAACACGCCCTGTCGCTTGGATTATCGCAATTAAAAAAAATAGTTTTTTCTTTTTTGGGATCAAAATTTTTAATTACATTTTCTGACAAAGTGGT
>JBBTVT010000060.1:0-2859 GCA_038078655.1 Patescibacteria group bacterium | reverse complement strand
AGAACAGAATTCGGCTTACAGGCTTGTTTAAACATTTTAAAATTTTTTTATTTTTTTATTTTTATTTATTTTTTAAAACAACCTATAGTATTAACTCTGAATTTAATTTGGATTAAACCTTTAGCTATATTAATAATATGAAAAAAAGTGAACTTTTTTTTACTGTCATTTTGGTCCCTATTGATTTTCTAATGATTCTTTTGGCTGGAACAACTTCCTATTTTTTAAGATTTGAAACCTTTTTTAAGGACATCATACCAACAACATTTATTTGGACATTTAAAGAATACATAGAATTAATAGCAATTGTGGCTTTTGTTTGGATTATTGTCTTTTCTTTTGGAAAACTTTATAACACCTGCGACATTCAAAAAAAAATTTCTGATGAATTTCTAAAAATTTTTGGCGCTGTTTCGGTAGGAATGATTTTTATAATTATTTATATTTTTTTCTATAAAGAATTATTCGCCTCTCGCTTTATTGTTCTTTCCGTCTGGATATTAAGCATTTTTTTTATTTTTATAGGACGCCTATTTGTTCGCCTCTTGCAGAGATGGCTTTATAAATTTGATTACGGAATTCATCAAATCGTTATTGTTGGAAAAAACAAAGAAGCCGAAACGATTGTTGCTGAATTACATAAAAATCCAACCTTAGGATACAAAATTGTCGCTCGAATTGAATTTGTTAATCAAGATACCGATATAGAAAATCAATTATTAAAACTAAAAGAATCTTTAAATGTAGACGAAATTATTCAGGCTAATCCCAACCTATCTAGAGAAATAAATCAACAAATAAAAGAATTTTGCCAAGAATATCATCTAATTTTTAAATACGCTGCCGATCTTTTTGATACACAAATTTCAAATATTAATGTTGATACCATCGCTGGCATTCCAATAATAGAAATCAAAAAAACCCCGCTGGATGGTTGGTGGAAGATTGCAAAAAGATTTTTTGACATCGCAGGAAGCATCATTGGCATTATTGTTTTTTCACCATTGATGATTTTAACAGCCATTGCCATTAAAATAGATTCGCCTGGTCCTATTTTTTTTAAATATAAACGAATCGGACAAAAGAAAAAACCATTTACTTATTTTAAATTTAGATCAATGATTGACGGCGCGCATAATTTAAGATATACGAAAGAATGGCTAGAAAAAAATATTAGAAATGATGGGCCAATGTTAAAATTTGAAAATGATCCAAGAATAACAAAAGTAGGAAAATTTATTCGCAAATTTAGCATTGATGAATTGGCTGAATTTTTTCTTGTCTTTATGGGAAAAATGAGTCTCATTGGTCCGCGACCACATGAGATTGAAGAAGTCGAAAAATATCAAAAACATCATAAAAGACTGCTTGATATTAAACCTGGCATAACTGGTATGGCTCAAATTAGCGGCCGTTCTGATTTAAACTTTGAAGAAGAAACTCGATTGGACGTTTATTATATAGAAAATTGGTCATTACTTTTAGATTTAAAAATTCTTTTAAAAACTCCTTTGGCAGTTTTTAAACAAAGAAAGGCAGAATAAAAAAAATAATTGTAAATTTCTAATTCCTAATTTTCATTAAATTTTTAATGACAAAATTTAAAATTACAAATTCCAAATAAATTACAAATCCAGATTTTCAAAATTTAAAACGTTTTGAATCTATAATTTTACAATTTTACGTTTTTATTATTTTTCGTTAATTATTTTTATGTTTATTAAAAAAATTGGTATTGATTTAGGTACAGCGAATACATTGGTCTATGTTCCTGGAAAAGGAATTGTTATTGATGAACCATCTGTAGTTGCTATTTCTGTTTTTGATAAAAAGGTTTTAGCAGTAGGAAATGAAGCTAAAGAAATGTTGGGACGGACACCTGATAGCATTATTGCTTGCAAACCGCTCAAGGATGGCGTAATTGCTGATTACAAAACCACTGAAGCAATGTTGCAATATTTTATCAATAAAGCGTTGGGCGGAATTCATTTTTTTCGACCAGAAGTAATGGTTGCCGTGCCAGCAGGAATTACTTCTACGGAACGTCGCGCAGTCATTGACGCAACACTCATTGGCGGAGCAAAAGCGGCATATATTATCAAAGAACCAATCGCGGCTGCTATCGGCGCAAATATTCCAATTGGCAATGCTTCTGGACACATGATTGTTGATATGGGTGGTGGGACAAGCGAAATTGCAGTTATCTCTTTAGGCGGTATTGTAACAAATACTTCTGTGCGTTTAGGTGGAAATAAATTTGACAATGCAATCGCCGAATACATTAGAAAAAAATATAATTTAGCAATTGGTGAACGCACAGCTGAAAACATTAAAATCAAAATTGGTTCTGCCTTGTTTTTGGAGGATAAAATGAAAATGAAAATTCGTGGCAGAGACACAATTTCTGGTTTACCTAAAACCATAGATATCACTTCTGACGATGTAACAACAGCTATTCAAGAAGTGTTAACTGGAATCATTAACGCAACAAAATCAGTTCTTTTTGATACACCTCCCGAATTATCCGCGGACATTATTGATAAAGGCATTGTTCTATCTGGTGGAAGTTCTCTTTTAAGAAATATGGATAAATTGCTTTCGCGCGCCATTGATGTTCCTGTTTATGTTGCGGATGACGCATTACTTTGTGTAGTAAAAGGAACAGGCATCGCTTTGGAAAATTTAGAATCTTATAAAAGATCAATCTTGGCGACTAAATAATGGTTCTTCTGGGAATTTTATGGGTAAATATTTAATGGGCGTATGCAATACGCCCCTACGAATTAATGATTTGTTGTTGTAGAGGCGCGGGTTGCCCGCGCCCAGGGCGACCGCAACGGTCGCCCCTACGAAATTGTA
>JBBTVT010000059.1:0-5228 GCA_038078655.1 Patescibacteria group bacterium | reverse complement strand
TTTAACGATCAAAAAATAATCAAAAACAAAAAAATAATTATTCAGGAAAAAAGAAGACTCATACTAAAAAGAATCTTATTATTAGTGATGAAAATAATAAAATTGGTTATCTTGGTCCAACTACTAATGGCAAAGAACATGATTATTCCATGTTTAAAAATGAATTTAGCCCAAAAACAATTCCTAAACATACAGCTTTATTGGTAGACAAAGGATTTGATGGAATTCAAAAAGATTATGCAAACACTACCATTGTTATGCCTAAAAAGAAACCAAAAGGTAAAGAATTGTCTGATTATGATAAAGAACAAAATAGAATTATTTCAGGTATTCGCGTTTCAGTTGAACACGCTATTGCTGGCGTTAAAAGATTACGGATTGTAACAGATAAATTTAGAAATAAAACGGATAAATTTAACGATAAAGTTATGCATTTGGCTTGTGGACTCTGGAATTATCATTTAGATTATTGCTAATTCCAAAATTCATAAGGGATGGTTTGTCTTATTGACTATTCCGCAACCAGTCTAATGTAGAGCAACATTACATTACATTACATTATATAATATAATAAATACTAATGCTGTTGCATTAGAAACTAAAATCTAAGATCTCATCTTTTGCAAGTTTTTATGGAGCCGTCCATCGGATTCGAACCGATGACCTACAGTTTACAAAACTGTTGCTCTACCAGCTGAGCTAGGACGGCAAAAATTCTATGGAGCCGACGTGCGGATTTGAACCGCAGACCTACTCCTTACCATGGAGTTGCTCTACCCCTGAGCTACGTCGGCAAAAATAATTACATCTTATTGATTCTTTCTTTAAATTCCTCTATTTTTTGATTTTTAGGATTAACCTCTTTTAACTTTTTTAAAACCTTTTGCGCTAAAAATTTATTTTTTACAATTATATATTCCTCAATTAATAAGTCAAGATTTTTAGGATTATTAGGCGCTAAAGTCAAAGCTTTTTTAAAATTATTTATCGCTTTTTCGTGCTCACATAAAATTTTATTTATCATCCCTAATTGAATAAAAATCGTTTCGTCTTCAGGGCTTAATTTCTGAATAAAATATAAAATTTCCTTCGCGTGTTCATAATCACTCTGATTAAAATAAACTTCAACCAGTCCTTCATATGCTTCAATATTTTTTGAATTAAAACTAATTATTTCAATAAATTTCAATTCTGCCTCTTTAAAATTTTTCTTTTTTATTAATTCTCTTCCTTGAATAAATAAATTTTTAATTTTATCCTGAATCAATTCAGGCTTTTTTTTAATTAATTGTTTGTATTTTAAAATATATTTTTGTTCTAAAACTAAAAATTTTTCTTTAAATTTTAAAAAAAATTCTCCTATTTTTTTACCCAATGGCTTTAAAAATCGCAAAAAACATAAAACCTTTTCATAAATTTTTTTAATTTTCTTTTCTAATCTATTCTCAATTATTTCTTTTTTTGTTTTTACTTGTTGTTCTCTAGGCAAATTTTCTATATCAATCAAAGAAAGCCTAGAAAATTTAGGAGATATAATTCTCCAAATAATTCCCAAGCTAATTAAAATAATAAAAATTAAAAAAATACTTAAAGGCATAATAAAATACAAAACGCAAAATAACAGTATAAAATTCAAAAATTAAAACATTTATATTTTTTACAAACTAAAGAGCTACAAACTAATTACACTTTTTATCATTTTCGTAATCTCGTCTATTTTTAAACTCGCCCCTCCAACTAATACTCCATTCATTATTGATTGATTAATAAATAATCTAATATTTGTGCTATCAACGCTACCACCATAAATAATTTGAAAATTATTTTTTGCCACATTTAAAGAATATAAATTAACAATAATATTGTTAATTATTTTGCTAGTATTTTCTAATTCTTCTTGATTAATAGAATGTCCAGTGCCAATGGCCCAGATTGGTTCATATGCAATAATAATTTTTTGATCTTTTTTTATTCTCACATCTTTTAATGCTTGAACTATTTGATTTGTAATAATTTTATTTTTTGTTTTGTTTTGTTTTAAATTTTCTCCCACGCAAATAATTGGAATTATTTTTTTATCCAACACTATTTTTACTTTTTTATTTATCATTTCATCAGTTTCTAATAAATATTGCCTGCGTTCAGAATGCCCTATAACTACATACTTACATCCGACTTCTTTAAGCATAGAAACGGATATCTCTCCAGTGAAAGCTCCTTTCTCCATCCAAAAAACATTTTGCGCTCCAAGTTTAATATCACTATTAAATAATATTTTTCGAACATTAAAAAGTGAAATAAAAGATGGACACAAAACTACATTTAATTGTTTTTTTTTAATTTGTCTTTTAATTTTTTTTGCTAATTTCAAACCTTCCTCATCGCTTAAATTCATTTTCCAATTGGCAATAAAAATAGGTAACATAAAATTCAAAATTAATTATTTATTTTTTTTATTATCTCATTTAATTCTTCCTCTGAATAATATTCAATAATAATTCGTCCTCCTCTTTTTTGTGGCAAAATTTCAACCTTTGTTTCTAAAACTTCTCTTAAATTTTCTTCTTTTGCTTCTAGATTTGGATCTTTAATAATACTTTTTTTAATTTGTTTATTTGTTTTTCTAATATTTTCCGTCACTCTTACACTAAGTTCGTCCTGAATAATTTTTTTAAAAAGTTTCATCTGTTCTTTTAGATTATTTAAACCTAAAATTATTTTTGCATGCCCCAAACTAATTTTATTTAAAATTAAAGCATTTTGAATTTCTTCTGGCAGCGTTAATACTCTCAAAATATTAGCAATCGTCGCTCGATTTTTGCCAATCTTTTTTGATACTTCTTCTTGAGTTAAATTAAATTTATTTATTAATTTTTGATAGGCTTGCGCTTCTTCAACTGGATTTAAATCTTGTCTTTGAATATTTTCCACCAAAGCTAATTGCGCTTTTTCTAACTCCCCTGCCTCTCGAATTCTCACAGGCACAATTTTTAATCCAATTATTTTTGCAGCTCTTAATCGCCTTTCTCCTGCAATTAACTCATAAAATCCCTGTTCCTTACTGTTAGTTATTATTAATGGTTGCAAAATTCCATGCTCTAAAATGGAATTTGCCAGTTCTTCTATCGCTTCTGGATCAAAATTTTGTCGTGGTTGTTCTGAATTAATTTTAATTTTTTCTATAGATATTTCAAAAATATTTTCTTTATTATTTTGATTTTTATCTTGAAATGTATTTGAATCAGAAATTAATGCTCCCAATCCACGTCCCAAATGTTTCATAAATATTAAATAATTAAATAAATTTTAATTTATTTTTCAGACTCTAAATATTCCAAAATTTCTTCGGCTAATTTTTCATAAGCTTCAGATCCTTTTGAAATCGGATCAAATTGTAAAATTGTTTGTCCAAAACTTGGAGCTTCAGCCAATTTTACTGATCGAGGAATAATTGATTGAAAAATTTTATATGGAAAATATTGCTGCAATTCTTGCAAAACAGCCTCTGATAATTTATTTCTTTTATCGTACATAGTAACCACTGCCCCTAAAATTTTTAATTCAGACTTCATTTTTTTTTGAATTAAATCAATTGAATTTAATAATTGCCCCAAACCTTCTAATGCATAATATTCTGCTTGAACAGGAATTAAAATTTTATCTGTTGCCATCAAAGCATTAATTGTCAATAAACAAAACGACGGAGGACAATCTATAATAATATAATCATAATTTTCCTTAATTTCCAAAAGTGCTTTTTTTAAACGAGACTCTCGATATTCCAAGTCAATTAATTCAATTGCTGCACCCATCAATGATTGATTAGATGGAGCGATATGAAAATTTGAAAAAAAAGTTGGTTGAACAATATCCTTAAATAAATTTTTTCCAATTAAAACTTCATATATACTAGTTTCTCTATTTTTTAATTCAATTCCTACTCCAGAAGAAGCATTTCCTTGAGGATCAAAATCAACCAATAAAACAGATTTCCCCTTTTTTGCTAAAAAAGCCCCTAAATTAATAGCGGTTGTGGTCTTCCCTACTCCACCTTTTTGATTAATAATTGAAATCACTACAGACATATTAAAATTTTATTAACTTAATTTCTTTTTTACCCATTCCACAATTTCAAAAAGAGAAATATTTGATTTAACAAAAAAAGCTATTGCCCCTAATTCCATTACACGTTTTTCATCGTCTGCTTGACTTAAATTAGAAAGAACCACTATTGGTGGAATTTTTACCCCTTTTTTATTAAGCGTTTCTAAAACTTGAAATCCATTAATCTTCGGCATTATTAAATCAAGCAAAATAAAATCAAAGGTTTCTTTTTCAAGATATAAAATTCCATTTTCTCCATCTGTCACGCAGATTACATCAAAACCCTCATGAATAAATTTTAATTCAAGCGCTCGCGCGATTGATTTTTCATCCTCTATTATTAAAATCTTTTTAGACATATTTTTTAAAAAAATTAATTAATTTCCATTATTATAACCGTTATATCATCTTTTTGAATCCCTGTTTTAGCTTTAGATATTAATTCATCAGCAATTTGATTAGAATTATTTGATTTATCAAAAATTCCATTTATTTCTTCATTTGTCATATTTTTATAAAGTCCGCCTGTACAAAGAAGAATTTTATCCCCCGACGTCATTTCTGGTATTATTGTTAAAGATACTTCTATTTCTTCTTTCCCAAGCCATTGAGTAAGAACATTATTTTGAATTTCTTTTCCATCTATAACTAATTTCTGAATTTTAGAATCATCTATAGTAACCTTCTCAATTGGTCTATTTATTTTTTTAATATAAACCCTAGTGTTTCCTATGTTAGCTATAATTAAACGTGAATTTTCATCATCATCTTTATGAATCTTTACCAATGAAGCTGAAACCGCCATCTTTTCTCCTACGTTTATTATCTTTTCTAAAAGATTAGAATTAATATTTTTTAAAATCGCTTGCAAACTATTAGATATATTTGTTAATTCATACATTTGATTATCTAATAATTTTATAATTACTTCTTTAGCTAAATTACTTGCACTTTCTGCATTTTCACCTTTTTTACTTACTCCATTAAAAACCCCTGCCATTTCCTTTAATTTATCTACAAAAAAAGTATTTGTTTTACTACGCCCTTCAAAATGTTCACTTCTAACAACAGTAGTAACTATTTTTTCTTCTATATTTTCATTCTCTTCTTTTTTATTCCATCTT
>JBBTVT010000058.1:4925-9325 GCA_038078655.1 Patescibacteria group bacterium | reverse complement strand
AAGAGACTTCTGATTGATTCTGATAACAGCGGAGATTAAAATTATAGCAACATTGGAAGTCGGACTTCCAATGTTGCTATCTAAAAAAATTTACTCATTTTATTTACTATGGGAGTACTACGAGAGTTAAATTTTCATAGATTATTTATGACAAAACAAAAACTTCAAAAAAATTTAAAACAAATTATCAAAGATCTTAAGCCATATAAACCAGAAAAAATAATTCTTTACGGCTCTTGCGCCAGAGGTGATTTTAGGGAAGATAGCGATATTGATTTATTAATTATTAAAGAAACAAAAAAAGATTTTTTTAGCAGAATAAATGATGTAGGTAGATTAGTTAGTCATAAAATACCAATGGATATTCTTATTTTTACTCCCGAAGAAGTAAAAAAACGCCTTGATTTAAAAGATTTTTTCTTTGAAGAAATGATTCAGAAAGGGAAAATTATTTATGGATAAAAATTTTATTAAAGCAGAAGAATGGTTTAAAATAGCTAACAATGATTTTGGTTTTGCTAAATCTAGCTTTGAAGATGGTGATGAATATTATGCCCAAATATGTTTTTTATTTCATCAAGCAATTGAAAAATATTTAAAAGGTTATTTGATAATTAAAAATAAAATTCCTGAAAAAACCCATGACTTATCTTTTTTAATAGAAGGGTGTAAACAATTTAATTTAAAGTTTAAAAAATTTAAATTAGAGTGCGAAGAAATAAATAAATATTATATCCCGAGTCGTTATCCAGTTCATTGGATAGAAGTAAAAAAAGAAAATACTAAACGAGCTTTTGAATCAGCAGAAAAAATTATAAAATTTATCAAAGAAAATATTTAATACTTTTAAACAATTTATTGAAATGTTCTAATTAAAATGTTAGAATGTCATAATGTTTATGTCTACAATACAAGAATTATTAATACAATTTCCAATTGAAAAAGATGAAGTTTGCGAAGATCTTGAAAAGGGAGTAAATGAGTTTGTTAGATTTAATATGACAAAGGATGCTTTTGCTTTTAGCGAGAATCTAACTCTTCTAATAAATGAATTTCCAAAATTTAAAGAGACATACCCATATTTATTTGAAAGATATCAAAATTTAATTCTTAAAATAAAATGGTTAAATTTATCTCAACTTTCAAAAAAGGAAATTGTTGATCTCTTTGAGAAAAATTTTGTTATAACTTTTAAATTGGAATTTTTTAATCTTTGGGACAAAATTGAAATAAAATTAATCAGCATTCCATTTGTAGAAGATAGAGACATATTTAAAAAAGAAATTAGAGAGGCATTATTAAAAAACAAAGAAAATTTTACTGGCAATATTGTTATTTATGACGATAAAAAATATAAACCTACTGTCAGTAATTGGCTTTTATTTTATAATAAACTTTTTGGCACCGCTTCATTGTCTCGTTTGCAGATTGCGCAATTTCTTTCTTCAAATGTGAATATAAAAAAATTAAGTGTAGAAGAAAGGGAAAAATTGAGAGGATTAATTTTAGTATACGAAAAATTAAAACTTTCTTCTTTAATAGTTGAGGGATTTGAAAATGATATTCCAGTTAATGATGACAAAAGAAAGGGCGTAATACGAAGAGGAATTTTCTATCCAGAAGATCAAAAGGCGATTGAAAAATTTAGAAAAAAAATAAAAGAAATGAAAGATGCTGCGGCATTGGAAAAAGTTTTGAAACCATTAGAAAAAATTAAAGAAGAAAAAAAAATAATTGAAGTTAAGGTTGAGAAAGAAATTGAAAAACCAGTTGAGAAAAAAGAGGTTTCTGCTAAAGAAAAAATTTTAACAGATTATTTCAGCGGACAATTAGAACAAAAGGTAATCTATAATTTTGAAAGGGAAATTATCAATGAAACAAACAAAGATCCGGAAAAAATTAAATTGGTTTTTAAGCAAGCTTTAGATGTGCCAGAAAGAGAAAAAGTTATTGCTGCTTTAAAAATTTTGGTTCAGATTAATGAGTTGCAAGAGTTAATAATAGACGAAAAAATTGGACAGGGATTTATTTTCTTTCTTTCAAGTTTAGGCGAAACAATTTCAATGGATGATCTTAAAAGATTGTCTAATTCTATTAAATACACAAGTTTATTGTTGCAATATATTTTAAAAAATAGATTGGGATTGAATGAAAATGATTCAGCAAAAATAGGTGTTCAATTTTCAAATATTTTAAGCGCATTTAACAAGGATTTTCGGGGAATGGTTTATTTTAATGCAGACAAAGGGGAATTTAAATGGAGCTAAAAAGTGCAAAATGCAAAACGAAAAATGTAAAATAAATTCAAAATAAATCCAAATAATAAATATTTTTTTTTAATTTTTATTGTTTATGTTTTTAGAATTAATAGAATATTATGTTAAATTTAGATGATTTAAAAAACTTTGAAAATCCAGAAAATTTTAAAAAGATAGAGGAAATTGTTCAAGAGATTATAGCCAAAAAACAAATTAGAGAGGCTTTGAAATGCATTATTTTTTTAGAAGAAAAAATTCCTTCTCAACAGAAGGAATTATATTTATTTTTGTTGATAAAATTAAAATTATTGACACTATCCTTGTTTTCAGAATTAGAAATTTTGGATTTTTTTAAAAAAAATTTAAAAGAAATTTTAAAAATTCCTTCAATAAATATTTTAGAAGGCATTAAGTCAAAGATTATTGGCTTACCTATTTTAGAAAGAAATGGATTTAAAAAAGAATTATTTTTTGTTTTAAAGGAAGCGGTAAAAAAAGAAAAAATTGATTCAAAAGAATTGATTTTTTTAGTAGATTATTTAAAAATTTCTTCAGAAAAAGAGCCAGAGGAGGAAATTTTGATCAGAGATGAAGAAGTAAATAGCGAACAAAAAGAAATGTGGGAGACAATAAAAGCAAAAAAACAAGAGAGAAAAGAAGAAATTAATCAATCACAACAAGATGAACCAATAAAAAATATAAAACATTTTAATTTTGAATCTTCAAAACCCAAAACAGAAAGTGTGAAATTTATTCATAAATTAGTAGGACCAATAGAGGAATTAAAAAGCATTACATTAAATGAATTTAGAAAATTAGGAAAGACGCCAGAGGAAGCAACTCAAATAATAAATGAAAAAATAAATATTTTGGGAAGCGATTCTTTAATTAAAAAAGCCGAGGGGATTAAGGCTTGGCAAAACACGGAAATAAATAAATTGTATTTAGAAATAGGACGAAGCAGTTTAGAAAAAAATATTTCTATTTTAGAGGAAATTAAAGAAAGAATTAATAAAAATATGCCGACATTAACAATAAATGAATTTGAAACGGTAACGGATTTAAATAAAAGATTGAGGTTCTAATTTTTTTTATTTTATTATGAATCAATTCGCTGTACCACAATTTATTAGCGTTGAGAATAAAATTATTGGATTTATCACAACCCGTCAATTCGTTATTCTCTTAGTAGCTTTTTTATTTGTTTTTATCTGTTACAAATTATCTGATTTTGGTTTATTTTTATTTGAAGCAATAGTTATTTTGGGGATTGCGTCGCTTTTTGCGTTTGCCACTCCAAACGGTCAACAATTTCATATTTTTTTTATTGCTTTTGTTAATACATATAGAAGACCAATGTTGAGAATTTGGAAAAAAGATAAATTAACTTTTCATCAATCTAAAAAGATTTCTAAAATCAAAGCGCTTGAGCCAGTAGCAATAAAACCTTCAGTTCAACAAATCAAACTTTCCGAACTAGCCTTAATTGTTGACACTGGAGGAGCCTATAAAGGCGAGGAGTGATAAAAAATTAAACACAAATCTATAAATTATTTTTATGAAAGCTCAATCATCAATAAAATCTTCATTGCCATCAACGCAAAAATTTTTAAATATTGCGGAAATTAAAGACAATGTTGTTATTTTTAAAGACGGCTCTTTGAAGGCGGTGCTTTTAGTTTCTAGTATTAATTTTGCTTTAAAATCAGAAGAAGAACAAGAAGCGATTATTCAAAATTATGTTAGATTTCTTAACTCTTTAAGAAGACCGATCCAGGTAATTATTCAATCTCGTTTATTAAATATAGATTATTATTTAACAAATTTAGAACAAAGAAAAAAAGAAATAACAAATGAGTTGTTAAAAATACAAATTGCTGATTATATTCAATTTATTCGCGAGTTAATCAAACTGGGAGATATTATGAGCAAGCATTTTTATGTGGTTATTTCTTATAACCCATTGTCGGGAGATGTGAAAAAGAATTTTTTTACACAAGTGACAGAACTTTTTTCATCTGCTTCGGGAATCGTGTTAAATAAAAAAAGATTTGATAAATATAAAATGGCTTTATCAAGAGAGGTAAGTTATATTGTTTCGGGCTTGTCGTCTATGGGAGTGAAATCAATTCAGTTAGACAC
>JBBTVT010000058.1:0-4825 GCA_038078655.1 Patescibacteria group bacterium | reverse complement strand
TTATTTTATTTATGGCAATTAAACCATCAAAAATTAAAGATTTAGAAAAAAAACCTTTAGTAGTGACTGAATTTGACAAGGAAGAATTAGAAGAAGATGCTGTATTTGAGGCGGAAAAAATTTATAGAGAAGGAACTATTTCTATTAAAGATTTAATTGCTCCTACAATTTTTCGCGTTGCGCCAACTTTTGTTCAAGTCAACGAAACATATGCCCGCACTCTTTTTGTAACTACCTACCCTCGCTTTATTAGCATTGGTTGGTTTATCCCAATTTTGAATTTTAATGCGCCATTGGACATCAGTATGTTTTTTTATCCAGTGGACTCAACAGTTATTTTAAGGCAATTGAGAAATAAAACTGGCGCTTTACAGGCGCAATTATCCGCATTAAGAGATAAGGGCGCCGCGCGCGATCCGATGTTAGAACAAGCATTGGAAGACGTGGAACGATTGAGAGATGAGATTACTCAGGATGTGGAGAGATTTTTTCAATATGCTTTATATGTAACTATATATGCCGAAAATGAAAAAGAATTAGATGAATTGACTGAAAAAATTGAAGGGATATTTGGAACAAGATTGATTCATACACGCCGTACGCAATATCAAATGGAGCAAGGATTTAATTCTACATTACCATTAGGAGACGACGAGATTGGCGTGTCTTTTAATTTAAATTCATCTCCTTGCGCTGCTAGTTTTCCATTTATGTCTAGTGAATTATCAAGCGAATCAGGAATTCTTTATGGAATTAATCGACACAATAATAGTTTAATTCTTTTTGATCGATTTTCTTTACAAAATGCAAATATGGTTGTTTTTGCCACTTCCGGAGCGGGGAAAAGTTATGCTGTTAAATTGGAAGTATTAAGAAGTTTGATGTTGGGAATAAATGTTATTATCATTGATCCAGAAATGGAATATAAACATTTGTGCGATGCTGTGGGCGGAACATATATTAATGTTTCTTTAAGTTCGGATAATAAAATTAATCCATTTGATTTGCCTAAGCCATTAAGTAAAGAAACTTCCATTGCGGATATTATTCGTTCAGCAATTATTACATTAAAAGGATTGTTGAGACTAATGTTGGGAGAAATTACATCGCAAGAAGATTCAATTATTGATCGTGCATTACTTGAAACATACAACAGAAAGGACATTACATCTGAATCAGATTTATCTAAAATAGAATCTCCAATTATGAGTAATTTTCAGGAAGTGCTGGAAGGGATTGTAGGGGCAGAGGATATTTTGTTAAAATTAAAAAAATATACAGAAGGAACTTTTTCCGGACTCTTAAATAATTTAACAAATATTGATGTAAAAAATCAATTGGTTATTTTTAGTGTCCGTGATTTAGAAGATGAATTGAGACCTATTGGTATTTATATTATTGTTAACTATATTTGGAATACGGTTCGGTCCGAGCTAAAAAAAAGAATTTTAATAATTGACGAGGCGTGGTGGTTGATGCAACATGAGGATTCGGCTAAATTTGTTTATGCTTTAGTAAAACGATGTAGAAAATATTATTTAGGCGTAACGACTATTAGCCAAGATGTAAATGATTTTTTAAATTCGCAATACGGACAGGCTATTGTTACTAATTCGGCTTTACAATTGTTATTAAAACAATCACCAGCAGCCATTGAAGGAATAGCTAAAACTTTTATGCTTACCCAGGGTGAAAAGTATTTACTTTTGGATTGCGAGTTAGGCGAAGGAATTTTTTTTGCTGGCTCTAAACATGTGGCAATAAAAATTTTAGCTTCTTATTTAGAAGATCAAATTATTACGTCTAATCCAGGGCAACTTTTGGAAATAGAAGAAGCAAAAAAAGAATTTAGTGAAGATGTTATTGAATAACAAATAAAACAATCAAAGAAATATTTTATTTTTATTTTTATTTTATGTCTAATCGTATAAAAATTATTATTTTAATTAGCGCGGGATTAATTATAGTAATTGCTTTGCTTTTTATTTTAAATGTTGTTTATAAGCAACATTTTTCTATTAAAAAAAATCCAATTGAATCTCCAGTGACTGAATTAAAGACTGAAGAGCAAACTTTTTTACCTTCTGAGATTGTCCCACAAACAGAAACAGAAAAAGCAAAGAATAAATTAGAGAGAATAACTTTAAATTTTATAGAAAGTATAGGGAGTTATTCTAATCAAAGCGATTTTCAAAATATTATTGGCTTGAAAAATATTGCAACGCCTAAAATGCAAATATGGATTGATGATTTTATAAAACAAAAAAATAAACCAAGCGATGTTTATTCAGGAATTTCTACCAAGGTATTAGCAATTAAAAAAAATAATTTTGATTTAGGGAATAATCAAGCAGAATTATTAATTAATACTCAGCGTCAGGAAGCCAAAGAATCTACTCAAAATACCAAAGTTTTTTATCAAGATGTTTCAATAAAATTAATTAAAGAGAGCGATGATTGGAAAATAGATGAAATAGAATGGAAAAAATATTAATCATTGTTTTGGCTGTCGTAGCTATTCACCACCTTGCCTTGCGACTTCAAGGGCGGTTTTGTAACCTAAAATCTTTCTTGGTTTGTTATTGATGATGGAAACAATATGGTCAATGTAATCTTGAGAAACTTCCGAAAGGTTTGTTCTCTTGGAAATATATCTTCTAATCATCTTGTTTCCGTTCTCAATTCCTCCTTTCTGCCACGAAGTATAAGCATCGCAGAAGAAAGATGGAATGCCAGATTCTTTGTGCTTTTTATTCTCAATTCCGTTGTCGTAAGTAAAACTCAAAACAAGCATTCCTTTTGTCATTTACTTGGTTGCTTTGTTATGTTCTGTCGGGGACATTAGACCTCTTGTATAACCTTAAATCTCCCAATTATAAATCCCAGCTATCAGGATTTGCCGATGAAATTATTCCGCTTGATAAAATTGCAAAACGATTAGCAGAGCTTGTTGTATAGGAAAGTGAATATTTAAAAAATAAGTAAGCCTCAATTATAAAGGTTCTTCAGACAATTTTGTGGGTATGTAAAATAAATTTTTAATTTTATAATTTTTAAATTTTTAAATAATTTTTAAAAAATCTAAAATATTTTAAATTTACAATTTCGTAGGGGCGACCCTTGCGGTCGCCCTGGGCGCGGGCAAGCCGCGCCCCTACAACAACAAATCATTAATTCGTAGGGGCGTATTGCATACGCCCATTAAATATTACCCATAAAATTCCCAAAAGAACCATTAAAAATAACAGTTACAATTATTGAGTCTTACCTTATCTGGTTAAAAAACTAAAGTTTTATTAGATGAAAAATTGGAAAAAATAAAAATTTATGAAAAAGAATAAACAGATTGCAAAACAAAACGCATTTACTGAGTTTCTGCTCTACACCACGCCAGACGGCAAGGTGAAAGTGGAGATATTTTTGCGTGATGAAAATATATGGCTGACACAAGATAAAATAGCTCTTTTGTTTGATGTGCAGAGACCAGCTATCACTAAACATCTCAAAAATATTTTTGAAAGCGGAGAGTTGCAGGAAAATTCAGTTAGTTCCATTTTGGAACTGACTGCCGATGATAGGAAAACATATAAAACTAAATTTTATAATCTTGATGCCATTATTTCTGTTGGCTACCGTGTTAATTCAAGGCAAGCGACGCTTTTTCGCATCTGGGCAACACAGGTGCTCAAAGAATACATCATCAAAGGCTTTGCCATGGATGATGAGCGGCTGAAAAATCCCAATAATATTTTTGGCAAGGACTATTTTGAAGAACAATTGGCGCGTATCCGTGATATTCGCTCAGGTGAACGTAGATTCTACCAGAAAATCACCGATATTTACGCTCAGTGCAGTGCTGACTATGATCCAAATGAAAAAATTACTAAGCAATTCTTTGCGACTGTGCAAAACAAACTTCACTGGGCAATAGCCGGCCAAACTGCGGCGGAAATTATTCACAACAGGGTAAATAGCGAGAAACCAAATATGGGAATTACTAATTGGAAAAACGCGCCTGAAGGAATCATCCGGAAAACTGATGTCAGTATTGCCAAGAATTATTTGAATGAAAAAGAACTCGATGGACTAAACCGAATTGTGGCAATGTATCTTGACTATGCGGAAATGCAGGCGCAAAAAGGAGTAGTGATGTATATGAAAGACTGGGTAGAGAAATTGGACGCCTTTTTGCAATTCAACGAAAAAGATATTTTACAAGATAGCGGTAAAATTAGTCATAAAGTCGCAATAACATTAGCTGAAAAAGAATATGAAAAATATAGGGTTGTTCAGGACAAAAACTATGTTTCTGACTTTGACCGCGAAGTGAAAAAAATATTAAAATTAAAAAAGAAAAAATAATTTAAAAAAATATGAAATTACTTTTAACATCAACAGGCATTACGAACAAATCAATTGCCAATGCATTGTTTAATTTAATTGGAAAAAAATTTGAAGATACAACTCTAGTTTTTATTCCAACTGCTGCCAATGGCGTAACTGGAGACAAGAAGTGGCTTATTGATAGTTTATTAAATTTAAAAAAATTAAATTTTAAGTCAATTGAAATTACTGATATTTCAGCAATAGATAGAAAAATCTGGGAACAAAGTTTTAAGCGGGCTGATATATTATATTTTGAAGGTGGCGATACTTATCATCTAATGGAATGGATAAACAAATCTGGTTTAGTGAAAATATTGCCAGAATTATTGAAAAATAAAGTTTACGTTGGTGCGAGCGCTGGTAGTATGGTCACAAATAAGGATTTAGCTCTCAAAATTTCTCAAATCGTGTATGGTGAAGATTTAGATAAGGATTATGA
>JBBTVT010000057.1:0-1015 GCA_038078655.1 Patescibacteria group bacterium | reverse complement strand
CTGCATTAGCAACATTTGAAAAACTTGTTAATCCAATTAACAAGCTCAAAACAAATAGCATTACGATTTTTTTCATAGAATAAAAAATAAAAATAAATAAATAAATAAATTTAATTATGTTTGCAATTGCAAACATAATTAAATTTATGACATATTTTTAAAATTCTGTCAAATTTTGTACTTGTCTGTCAGTAGATGGTAGAATGCATTTTGTGATTTTCTATAAAAAAATTCTCAAACAATTTTTAAAATCAAAATAGTTGGAATTTTTTTATAAAAAAGAGTATAATTTTAAAATAAATGATTTATTTTATTTTATTTTATTTATGCAAAAACAATTACAAAATTTAAAACAAGAAATCGTTAATCAACTAAATAAGGTTAAAAATAATTCTGTTTTGCGCGATTTAGAAATAAAATACTTGGGACGCAAAGGAGAATTTACTAAAATTTTACATTGTCTAAAAGATTTAACTGTTCAAGAAAAAAAAGAAATTGGTGAAATGGCCAATAGAATGAAAAAAGAGTTACAAGAAAAATTTGAAGAAATAAAAAATATAATCGCAAAAAATACTGTTGAACAAAAAAATATAGATGTGACTTTACCGGGAGAAAAAATATCACAAGGTCATTTGCATCCTATTACAATTATTCAAAATGAATTGGAAAATTTATTTACCTCAATGGGATTTATGGTTTTAGATGGCCCGGAATTAGAGTCTGATTATTATAATTTTGAAACATTAAATATGCCAAAACATCATCCAGCTCGAGACATGCAAGATACTTTTTATATTGATCAAAAAAATAAACAAGGCGAATATGATTTAGTAATGAGAACTCATACTTCCAATGCTCAGGTAAGAGCAATGCAAAAATATGGCGCGCCGTTAAAATGTATTGTTCCTGGCAGAGTGTTTAGAAATGAAGCAACTGATGTTCGGCATGAACACACTTTTTATCAATTTGAAGGATTAATGATTGATAAAGATATAAATTTTAGCCAGATGAAAGG
>JBBTVT010000056.1:0-1053 GCA_038078655.1 Patescibacteria group bacterium | reverse complement strand
CTCACTTTCTCATCCTCCTCGCGCTTTTTAAAAAAGCGCTAATGAGATTTTCGTTGTGGCACCTTTGAAAGCCACAATATACCTCCTTCTTACTTATTAAGGAGCAGGTAGAAAATAATTCTTACAGAGATATTTTATAAAGTAAGTGTATTTTAATACGCCCATACTTTATGAGTTAGTTTTTATCTGCTCCCTAATATTATTCTTTTTTAAAAGAACAATTAGAACAAATAATCTTTAATGTTTTATTTTTCAAACATTCACAAACATTTTCTTAAAAATTTTAAATAATTTTTGTCAAAGTTTAATTAAACAGGTTCCACCTAGAATTTTATAGGTAATATTAATGAGTGTATGCAATATGCCTCTACATACTCACAAAATTGTCTGAATAATCAATTAAATATACGCTTGTCCTCTAATTTCAATTCTTTCAATAAAGATAATATCATTTTTAATGTAAAAAGAAATTCGATACTTTCCGATACGAAAACGATGGGTGGTTGGGGGTAAATTAATCAAAGGTTTAGCTCTAATCAACGGATTGGAAAGTTTAGCATTGTCAAAAAGTTTTTTCTTAATTCGTTTTTGGATATTAGAAGGAAGTTGTTTGAGTTCTTTATAAGCTTTAGGAGACAATTGAATTTTAAACATATAAAAATTACAATTTAAACTTATTGACTTCCGTTTTAATTTTAGAAAAAGGAATCCATCCTTGCAATTCTGCTTCTTCAATCGCTTTTTGTAATGATTTAATAAATGCAGGCTTAAGAGATAATTTAGATTCAATTTCATCAATTAGCCAACCGGTTGGATTAATTGATTTTGAAGCATACTCTTTTGAAGAAAATCGATCAACTAATTTTTCATCAATCTCTGATAAAATATCCAATAAAGCGTTTGTGCTAAACATAAACATTATAGGTATATTTTTTTTATTAAACACAATTCCTGCTTGAGAATTTTTATTTAATTTAAATATTGATTTTGGTATTGTTTTTTTCCAAGATACAAGTCTAGCATCTTTAATTTTAATTGGTAATAATGTTTTAG
>JBBTVT010000055.1:0-2196 GCA_038078655.1 Patescibacteria group bacterium | reverse complement strand
CAGTCCTTATTTGTCCATTTTTTTAAATTGTCAAAGGGACTTATTAGACAGCCTGAAATAGCGCGATGCAATTCCGCGCGCTCTTGTTCTTTAGCAGTGTTTAAATTATTTTTGTTGGCAATTTCCTTTGGCATATGTTTATTTGCTTTTCATATATTTGACATTAGCGTATCATTTTAGAAATGCCGAGTCAACAAATTTTGTACAAATGTTGTAGCAATATGATAATGTCCTAGTTGAGCAAAATAGAAATGTCCTATCTGACATTAATTAAAGTTAAAAATTAAAATTAAATTTTAGGTATCAAACATTAACTTTCGGATTTTCGGAAGTCCGACTTCCGACGATATCCAACAGATGAAAAAATTAGAGAACGAATTCAATCAGAGTCATTTAGGAGACATCTTGAAATTGAGATAACAAATAGAAAGATTTTTGATTTTTTAGAGGAAATATGTGTAGAAAAATAATTCTTTAATAAAAAAACAGCCTTAATTTTTTAAGGCTGTTTTTTTTGGTGTTTAATTCTAATAATCCATATCCATTCCACCGCCCATACCGCCCATTCCATTTGGCATTCCAGCCATTTCATGACCAGAAGAACAACAAGTATTTTTCTTTTCTGGAATATCGGTAATTACTGCTTCAGTTGTTAATAACATTGAAGCAATAGATGCGGCGTTTTGCAATGCAGAACGAGTAACTTTGGTTGGGTCAATAATTCCTGCTTGTATTAAATCTTCGTATGTGTCAGTTAATGCATTATAGCCCATATTTCCTTTTAACTTTTTTACTTCTTCAACAACAATTGAATCATCTTTTCCGGCGTTTTTGGCAATTTGCCTCAAAGGAGATTCCAATGCTTTTTTCAAAATGTTAATTCCTATTTTTTCATCTTCATTTATTTCAATGTTATCCAAAATAGAAATACACCTTAAAAGTGCTACACCTCCGCCAACAACAATTCCTTCTTCAACAGCAGCCTTGGTTGCTTCTAAGGCATCTTCTACTCTATGTTGTTTTTCTTTTTGTTCTGTTTCGGTTACAGCGCCCACTTTTAAAACGGCAACACCACCGCTTAATTTAGCCAATCTTTCTTTTAATTTTTCTTTGTCAAAATCAGATGTTGTGTTTTCTAATTCTTTTTTGATTTGAACGATACGTTCGTCAATGATTTTTTTGTCGCCCTTGCCATCAACGATGATAGTTTTTTCTTTGTTGGCAATTATTTTTCTGGCTTCGCCTAACATTTCCAATTCGGTATTTTCCAATTTTAATCCAATTTCTTCAGAAATGACTTTGCCATTAGTTAAAATCGCAATATCTTCTAACATTTCTTTGCGTCGATCTCCAAATCCAGGAGCTTTAATTGCCAAAGTATTAAACGTGCCTCGAAGTTTATTTACAACTAAGGTGGCTAACGCTTCTCCATCAACTTCGTCGGCAATAATAACCAAATCCTTTTTGCCAGTTTGAGCCATTTTTTCTAGCAACGGCAAGATTTCGCTAATACTAGATATTTTTTTGTCGGTAATTAAAATAGATGAATTGTTAAACTCTGCTTGCATTTTTTCTGAATCAGTAATCATATATGGAGAAATGTATCCTTTGTCAAATTGCATTCCTTCAACAATATCTTTTTCAATAGTGAAAGATTGCCCTTCTTCAACTGTGATTACTCCATCTTTCCCAACTTTTTCCATCGCTTCGGCAATCACTTTGCCGATTTCTTTATCGTTTGCAGAAATTGAAGCTACTTGTTCAATTTCTTCTTGATTTGAAACTGGTTTGGAAATTTTTTCTTTTAATTCTTTGATGATTGCATTGACTCCTTTTTCAATTCCCTTTTTAATGGTCATTGGATTTGTTCCAGCTGTAACATTTTTTAATCCTTCAGCGATAATGCTTTGGGCTAAAATTGTTGCAGTTGTTGTTCCGTCTCCAGCAACATCGTTGGTTTTGGTTGCGACTTCTTGAAGTAATTGCGCGCCGACATTTTCAAATTTATCTTCCAATTCTATTTCTTTTGCGACAGTCACCCCGTCATTAGTAATTATTGGCGAGCCAAATCCTTTATCTAGAGCTACGTTTCGACCTTTTGGGCCTAGTGTAACTTTTACTGCATTGGCTAACTTATTTACTCCTCTTAATAATTTTTGACGAGCATTTTCGTCAAATAAAATTTGTTTAGGCATA
>JBBTVT010000054.1:0-1456 GCA_038078655.1 Patescibacteria group bacterium | reverse complement strand
TTTGTTGAGTCATAAATAACTTTATTAAATAATATTATTTTTGTCTAAAAATTTTTTTATATTAATATGTTTTACTCCTTTATACTCGCTTTCATCTATCATTTCGTCAAATGAAACAACAATTTTAGGATAATTATCCTGAATCGCCAATAAATTACCAAATTCTCTTTCTTTGTTTTCATCTGTAATTAAATAAGCCACTTGAATATAAACTTTTTTATTTTGTTTTTCGCAAACAAAATCAATTTCTTTATCTTTTAATTGTCCAATCGTTACTTTATAACCCAATATCTGCAAATGCAAAAATACCAAATTTTCCATGATTTTATTAATATCCATTTGTTTATAACCAACAATAGAATGCCTTAAACCTAAATCTTCAAAATAATATTTATCATTGATTTCGAAAATCTTTTTACCTTGAATGTCTGTTCTTGAAACTTTTAGCACAAAAAAAGCATTGGTTAAAAATAATAAATAATCCAAAACAATATTTGGCGAGATATTAATTTTTTGTGATTTTAAAAAATCGCTAATTTTTTTAGCTGAAACCAAACTACCTACATTATCCGCAAGATAACTAATTAAATTTTCTAAAAAGAAAATATTGCGAATTTTATATCGCTCCACCACATCTTTTAAAAGAATGGTATTGTAAATGCTTTTTAAATAACCAAAAACAATTTCATCATCTAATTTTAGATTTATTAAATAAGGCAAACCGCCGTATTTAATAAATTTTAAAAAAGAATCTTGATTATCTTTTAATTTATGAAATATTAAAAATTCAGAATAAGATAAACCAAAAATTTTAATTTCTATATAACGACCGCTTAGAAAAGTAGCTAATTCACTTGATAATAATTTAGCATTACTGCCAGTGCAATAAATATCGTATTTATTCTTAGCTTTTAAATCTCTTAGGGCTTTTTCAAATTTTTCAATATCCTGAATTTCATCAATAAAAATATAATTTTTTTTATTTTTAATAGTTTTCTTTTTTATGTAATTTAAAAGATCTTGATAATTTTTAATATTGTCAAATTTATTTAATTCTTTATTTATATAAATAATATTCGCTTTTTTGTGTTTTTGTTTAATTAAATCTATTATTTGAAAAAACAAATAACTCTTGCCAACCCTGCGTTGACCAACGATAACCTTAATAATATCTTTATCAATAAAGGGTTTAATTCTATCAAGATAAATTGGACGTTTAATATATATTTTAACCATACTTAAAATTTTTTTAATTATTTAATATATTTTAAGTATGCACAAATCAAAATAAAAATCAAGAATTTGCACTGGTCCATGTTATACTTAACACCTTAAATTTAAGTTTTTAACACAACAGTGTTAGAATTAATTGTTTGGTAATAATACATTGTATGAATTTACCTTAGATAAAACAATCAAATTAATTTAAATTTGAGTCTGAAATCTAAAATTTAAA
>JBBTVT010000053.1:0-5343 GCA_038078655.1 Patescibacteria group bacterium | reverse complement strand
GCTCATATTGCTATTACAACATCGCCTATGTTTAGAGGTTTAATTTTTAAACATAGTTAATTTCCAAACGAAGTTATATAATTTTTGTAAAAAATAAAATTTATGATATATATAAGATATGAAATATATCATAAGCGGTGGTAAAAAATTAGAAGGAGAAATTAAAGTAGGCGGAGCTAAAAACTTAGCATTAAAAGCATTGGCCGCTTCTTTTTTATTTAAGCAAGAAATTATTTTTAATAATGTTCCAGAAATTGAAGATGTTAAACAAATATTAGAAATTATAAAAGACTTGGGAGCAAAAGTAGAAAATATAGGAAATCATCAATATAAAATTTTTACTGGAAATGTTACAAAAACTTTGCTTAGTTCTACTTTAGCGCCTAAATTAAGAGCGTCTATTGTTTTGATTGGTCCAATATTGGCAAGATTTGGAGAAGCGACACTTCCATATCCAGGCGGGTGTGTAATTGGAATGAGGCCAATAGATATTTTTATTGATGGATTTCGAGCGTTAGGAGCCGAAGTAAAGGAATATAAAGATGTATTTTATTTTAAAGCAAAAAAATTAATTGGTACCAAATTTATTTTTCCAATTATTAGTGTGACAGCAACAGAGACATTAATGATGGCAGCAATATTGGCTAAGGGTAGAACTATTTTAGTTAATACTGCTTGTGAACCGGAAATTTTAGCTTTAGCTAATTTTTTAAATTCTTGCGGAGCAAAAATATCTGGTGCAGGAACTAATACAATTATTATTGATGGAGTAAATAAATTATCGCCTAAAGTTTTTGATATAATTCCAGATAGAATAGAAGCTGGAACTTTTGCGATTATGGCAGCAGCTACAAATAGCGATTTAAAAATTAAAAATTGCAATCCAATGCATTTAGAAATTCCACTTTTGATGCTACAAAAGATTGGCGTAAAATTACAAATAGGCAAGGATTTTATTCATGTATTTCCCTCAAAGAATTTGAAGGCAATAAATATTGTTACTCATGAGTATCCTGGATTTGTTACTGATTTACAAGCGCCTTTTACTGTTTTGTTAACCCAAACTTGCGGAATGAGTTTAGTACACGAAACAATTTATGAGGGGAGATTGTTTTATATTGATAAATTAAATAGAATGGGGGCACACATTGTTTTGTGCGATCCTCATCGAGCAATTATTAATGGTCCAACAAAACTATATGGCAAAAAAGTAGAAAGTCCAGATATTAGAGCTGGTATGGCAATGGTAATTGCGGCTCTTGTCGCTAATGGAACAACAGAGATTGATAATATTTATCAAATTAATAGAGGATATGAAAAAATTAAAGAGCGATTACAAGCAATAGGAGCAAGGATTAAATATGAAGTTTAATTTTTATTAATAATAATATTTTAACAATGCTAAACTTTGAAAAAATTAAAAAAGATTTTCCATTATTAAACAAACAAATTAAAAACAAGCCCATTGTTTATTTTGATAGTGCTTGTATGAGTTTAAAACCCAGACAAGTTATTGAAGCAATGAATGAATATTATTTTGAATATCCATCTTGTGCAGTTAGAAGTTTGCATAAATTAGGGAAATTAACAACAAAAAAAGTAAAAGAATCGAGAAAAATAATAGCAAATTTTATTAACGCTGATGAGCGGGAAATTATATTTACTAGAAATACAACCGAAGGGATTAATTTATTAGCTAATTCATTTGGATTTAAAAAGGGGGATTTAATTTTAACTACTGACAAAGAACATAATTCCAATTTAATTCCTTGGCAGGTGTTAGTTAAAAAGAAAGGGGTTTGTCATAAAATTGTGGAATCTAACGGTGACGGAACTTTTAATTTTGAAAATTATGAAAAATTAGTAAAAAATGCAAAATTAGTATCAATGGTTCATACATCAAATTTAGATGGTATGACAATCCCAGCAGAGGAAATTGTAAAAATTGCGCATAAAAATGGCGCTTTGGTATTTTTAGATGTTGCTCAAAGCATTACACACAAAAGAATTGATGTAAAAAAAATGGATGTAGATTTTGTAGCTTTTTCTGGACACAAAATGTTAGGGCCAACCGGAACAGGAGTGTTTTATGGAAAATATGACTTATTAGAAACACTAGAACCATTTTTAGTTGGGGGAGATACAGTTGAATATTCTACTTATAGTGATCATAAAATGTTAGAAGTTCCAGAGAAATTTGAAGCGGGGTTACAGGATTACGCAGGCATTATTGGGTTTGGAGAAGCAGTTAAATATTTAGAAACAATAGGATTTGAAAATATAAAAAACCAAGAATTATTGCTTAATAATTATATAACAAATGAAATAAATAAATTGTCAAAAATTAAAATTATTGGTTCTAATGATTCAACATTAAGGGCAGGAATAATTTCTTTTTATATTGATGGAGTGGATATGCATCAAATTGCTTTGATGTTGGATGAAATGTCTAATATTATGATTAGATCTGGACAGCATTGTGTTCATTCGTGGTTTGATAATAAAAAAATTAAAAATTCTGCAAGGGTTTCATTATATTTTTATAATACAATGCAGGAAGCCCAAGAGTTTATTAATAGCTTAAATAAAATATTACAAATATTTTAAAAATTAAAAATTACGGCTCTCCAGATAATTTTATAGGTAGAATATTTAACTTTTTTTAATTAAATAATCAATTCGGAAGTTGGACTTTCAAAATATTATCTTGTTATTTGTCTAATAATCGTCTATAATACGTCTATATATATATTTGATTAAATCAACTATGTTTCAACCTTTATATTCTATTACTCCGCGACTTTTGGCTAATATTAAACGTATTACTGAATTGACAACAAGATTAAATCTTAAACATTTTTCAAAAATTGTTCTTTTAAACTTTGAACGCAGAGCTTGTGAAATTTCCGCGTATTCTTCTACAAGCATTGAGGGGAATCCGCTTTCGCTTACTGAAGTAAAAAAAATTTTAAAATATAGACCGGAATATATTAGAGATAGCGAACGCGAGGTTCTTAATTATAATCAAGCGCTTGCATATCTTAATACTTTACTTAAACAAGAAAAAATTTTTTTTAATTCAAAACTTATTCTTAATATTCAAAAAATAATTACGGCTGGACTGATTGATAAATTTAGATCAGGCAAGTTTAGACAAGAACATGTGTTTGTAAATAATCCTCAGACTAGACAACCAATTTATTTTCCGCCGGATCATCAGGATGTTCCTAAACTTATCAATGAATTATTTGAATATGTAAATGTAAATAAAATTAAATTAGATCCATTGATTATTGCGGGAATTTTCCACAAACAATTTGTAATTATTCATCCATTTGTGGATGGTAATGGAAGAACTACTCGTTTAGCAACAAAAGCATTACTGGCAAGAATTGGATTAAATACTTTCAATCTTTTTAGTTTTGAAAATTATTATAATCAAAACATCACAAAATATTTTCAAAATGTTGGTTTAATTGGAAATTATTATGAACTTAAAGATACAATAGATTTTACCGTATGGTTAGAATATTTTACTGATGGCGTTATTGATGAATTGTTGCGTGTTGATAATGAACTTGTTAAATCTAATATAACTCCTATTACTGAATTACAATCACATCACCATTCAATAATAAATTATATTAAAAAACATGGATTTATCAAAGACAATAATTATGCATTGTTTACAGAACGCGCGAAACCAACGCGAAATTTAGATTTTAAAAAATTAATCAAGCTTGGATTGATTGAAAAACAAGGAAAAGGTAAGGCAACGTATTATGTGTTAAATGAGTAGATGGTAGAACTTTGATTCAAGAATCTAATGCAACATTAAATTAAATACAAATATCAAAATAAATGCAAAACGAAAAACGAAAAATGTAAAATAAATTCAAAATAAATCCAAAATCCAAAACGTTTTAAATTTATAATTTCTGTCGGAAGTCCGACTTCCAACAATAACTATGACTGCTCAAGTCCAGGAACATAATTGACACTTTTTTATAAATAAAATTTTTTATATGAGGCATAAAATGACCACAAAAAAGAAAGTTCTTTTTATTTATCATGGCGGAACAATCGGCCAGATGTCGAAGATGATTGAAGGTAAGTTAGTTTTAGTTTGTCCAAAAGATGGCAAGGAATTTGAAAAAGCTTGCCAGTCGATCATCGGGAAGTTGAATACAGAAGCAAACATGAATGTTACTTTCGAGGTTATGACGACCAAGGACAGCACAAATATGATGCCGAGTGATTGGGAAAAACTGATTTATAGGATCAAGAAAGCTCAGGATGTTGAGCATTATGATGCTGTCGGCATTGCACACGGAACCGATACAATGGCCTATACAACAACGGCTGTTGCTCTCGGTCTTCACGGTAAGCAAAAATCTGGTTTGCGCATCCCAATAGTTTTTACGGGAGCGCAGAACACGATTTACGAACGGGGAGGAGACGGTCGGTTTAATTTTGAAAATCTTTTCAGGACAATCCGCGCTTGTATTGAGGCTGGTGTTGCCGACGTTGTTCTCAACTTCTGGCATCGAGTCCTCCTTGGTTGTAGAATTTTGAAAGTGAGTGAGAAAGATTTTGACGCATTCCATTCCCCGTCCTATCCTGATGTCGGATACATTGATTCAAATGGTGTTCATCTTATTCCTGATTTGATAAAAAAAAAGGCTAACAGCGCCGAGATGCTCACCTTATCTCCGAAGTTCGGACGAGGCACGATTAGCATTGAATTGTCGCCCGGCCTTGAGCCCAGCACCATTTTGGGTTTTATCGCTAACGGCGGAATCTCGGCTATGATTTTTAAATCGTTAGGCGAAGGTAATGTTTGCTCCGAAGGAGAATACAACCTTCTGCCTGTAATTAAGACTGCGACCGAATATTACGCCACACCGATACTTCTAACCACGAAATTTGTGGGAGGAAAAGTCGGAGCCGCTCATTATGAATCCGGTTTTCTGGCCATAAAGGCAGGAGGTGTGCCGTGTGGTGATCACACGGATGTGGCCGTTGAAGTGAAAGCAAAATGGCTAATAGGTAATGCTATCTGTGCCGATATCGAAGGCTATAAAAAGGCTATGGCTACTTCGTATGCAGGCGAAGTAACTGAGTAGATGGTAAAATACATTTTGTGATTTGTATAAAAAATTGCGAACAAATTAGGCATTCCGCTTGAGGATTTAATAAAGTAAACATCATGACTATAAAAATATTTTAAATATTCAAATTTAACCACGACCTGCACAACCATGACGGAGAATTGTCCAACGGCGTGGCGGAAAAGTTTATTGAATGGGCAAAATCAGAACATTTATCTTTTTGGGAATAAAA
>JBBTVT010000052.1:0-5213 GCA_038078655.1 Patescibacteria group bacterium | reverse complement strand
CGTCTTAATTTATATTATAAATAAATAAAAATGAATTTTCTCAAAAAGGAAACAAAAAAATATCCTTCAATACTAATAAAATTAAGCTTCATTTTAGGAGGGTTAATTTTATTTTTGTCTATTTCTACAATAACTTTTGAAAAATATTATAATCAAAAAATTTATCCTGGAATAAAAATTGGAACAATAGATTTATCTGGAAAAACTCAAACACAAGCAATCAACATTTTAAGAGAAAAAACTGAACAAATTAATCAAAAAGGTTTAATTTTTACTTCAAAAAACAAAACAGTTAAAGTTGATTTAGTTTCTATAGGATTAACTGATCCAGATTTATCGCATAATCTTTTAGAATTTGATTTAGAAAATTCATTCAAAGAAGCCTTTCAAATAGGAAGAAATTGTCAATATTTTAATTGCGCCAGAGAACAATTAAATGCTTTGTTTTCTGGACGCACAACAAAAATAAAATATAATTTTGAAAAAGAAGAATTAATAAAAATTTTAAAAGACAATTTTCATTCACTTGAAAAAGCTCCACAAGATGCAAATTTTAAAATTGATAAAAATTATCAGATAGCAACTATTTCAGAAGAAAATGGTTATTATTTTGATTATCAACGAGCCATAATGGAACTTGAACAAAATTTAGAATCCTTAAATACTCAGCCTATTGATTTGACTTTAATTATTAAAAGTCCTAAAATAACTAAAGAACAAATTAAAATGTTTACTCCTGCCGTCCAAGAAATTATTGATTTATTCCCAATTACTTTAAATTATAAAAATAAAAAATGGGAAATAAAAAAAGATGATGGCAAAGAATGGATTGAATTTCAATTGGATCAATTTAAAAACTCAAAAAAAAATCAAGAAGAAATTGTTGTCGGATTTAATCAAGAAAAAATAAAAAATAAATTAAAAAACATTGAAACAGAAATAAATCAAGAATCACAAAATGCTAAATTTAAAATTGAAAACGAAAAAATCATTGAATTTCAAACAAGTCAAAACGGAAAAAAATTAAATATAGAAAAAAGTTATAAAAAAATAAACGAGGAAATTGCTTTTAAAAAAAATAAGGAAATTGAATTAATTGTGGAAGAAATATATCCAGAAGTTTCTATAGAAAATGCCAATAATTTGGGAATTAAAGAAATCATCGGCACAGGAAAATCTAATTTCAAAGGAAGTCCAAAAAATCGACGAAATAATATTAAGGTAGGCGCAACCGCATTGGATGGTTTATTAATAAAACCCAATGAAGAATTTTCAATAATTAAAGCTTTAGGGGAAATTAATGGAAAAGCAGGTTATTTAAAAGAACTAGTTATTAAAGGAAATAAAACAGTTCCTGAGTATGGTGGAGGATTATGCCAAGTAGGAACAACAATATTTAGAACCGCGCTAGAAACAGGACTTCCTATTTTAGAAAGACAACCTCATGCATATCGCGTTCAATATTATGAACCAGCTGGCACAGATGCAACTATTTATAATCCCCATCCAGATTTACGATTTAAAAATGATACTGATAATTATATTTTAATTCAAACCAAAATAGATAAAAACGATTTAACCTTTGAATTTTGGGGAACAAAAGACGGACGAAAAGTTGAACTAACAAAACCAAAGATTTACAATATTGTTGCTGCGCCAAAAACTAAAATTATTGAAACAACAGATCTAAAACAAGGGAAAAAAAAATGCATTGAAACCGCGCATGCTGGGGCTGATGCAAAATTTACTAGCACTGTTATTTATCCAAATAATGAAAAAAAAATCAGAACTTTTAAAAGTCATTACAAGCCGTGGGGCGCAGTTTGTTTAATTGGAAAAACAGAATAAAAAAATGCCGTTTTAGAACCTGTAGACAAAAGATAAAAATTAAAGATTTAAAATCGGAAAAGGAGAATTAACCAATTTAAATCCTTGATTAAGCTTTTATGCTTTCATGTCTACAGATTTCAAAACAGCATACATAATTTATTTTATTAACATATTTTTTCCTTTTTGTCAATAGATATAAGACAAACAGGATAATATAATTTTATGAACAAAGGAAAAATTAGCCAAATAATCGGTCCTGTAGTTGATGTAGAATTTAAAGATGGAGAACTTCCTCAAATTTATGATGCCCTCATTATTAATTATCAATTATCAGGAATTAATCAACGATTAGTTTTAGAAACTCAACAACATTTAGGATCAAATCAAGTTCGCACATTGGCAATGTCTTCAACTGATGGTTTGGTACGAGGAATGGAAGTTGAAAATTCAATGAAACAAATTGAAGTGCCTGTTGGAGAAAAAACGCTTGGGAGAATGTTTAATTTATTGGGCGAACCAATTGATGGATTAGATTCAACTGAAATTCAAAATTTAAAAATAAAATATCCAATTCACCGTAAAGCTCCAAAATTTATTGAACAATCAACTAAAACCGAAATTTTAGAAACTGGAATAAAAGTTATTGATTTAATTTGTCCAATTGTTAAGGGTGGCAAAGTAGGATTATTTGGTGGAGCTGGCGTCGGAAAAACTGTTATTGTCACAGAATTAATTAGAAATATTGCTCAAGAGCATGGTGGCTATTCTATTTTTGCTGGCGTTGGCGAACGAAGTCGAGAAGGAAACGATTTATATCATGAAATGAAAGATGCGGGAGTTTTAAATAAAACTACCCTAGTTTTTGGACAAATGAATGAACCGCCAGGAGCTCGCGCTCGAGTTGCTTTATCTGCCTTATCAATGGCAGAATATTTTAGAGATGAAGAGAATAAAGATATCCTACTTTTTATTGATAATATTTTTAGATTTACTCAAGCAGGATCCGAAGTCTCTGCTTTATTGGGTCGTATCCCCTCTGCTGTAGGGTATCAACCAACCTTGGCAACTGAAATGGGGGAATTACAAGAACGAATTACTTCAACAAAAAAGGGATCAATCACTTCAGTCCAAGCAATTTACGTTCCAGCTGACGATTTAACCGACCCAGCGCCAGCCACAACTTTTGCTCATTTAGATTCAACGGTTGTCCTTTCACGAGGTTTAACAGAATTAGGAATTTATCCAGCAGTAGACCCATTAGATTCAAATTCAATTGCCTTGGATCCGCAAATTATTGGACAAGAACATTATGATACTGCTAGAGGGGTACAAAAAATTTTACAGCGCTACAAAGATTTACAAGATATTATTGCTATTCTTGGTATGGAAGAATTATCGGAAAATGATAAAATTACAGTTACTCGCGCTCGTAAAATTCAAAAATTTTTATCACAGCCATTTTTTGTTGCTGAGGTTTTTACAGGAACCCCTGGGAAATATGTACCTATTAAAGAAACAATTCAAAGTTTTAAAGAAATTCTTGAAGGAAAATATGACTCAATTTCAGAACAAGAATTTTATATGAAGGGAAGCATAAAAGAAATCAGCATATAGCTTTTCAGATTGTAGAAAAATATATTTTCCTTAATTTATAATTTATGATTGATTTTGAAATTACAACTCCAGAAAAAACAATTTACAAAAATATTATTGATTCGGCTGTCATTCCTACAAAAGATGGAGAAATTACCGTTTTGCCAAATCATATTCCATTAATTAGTATTTTAGTACCAGCAGGAGAATTAAGATTAAAAAAAGGAACAGAAGAAATTTTAATAATGATTTCAAATGGTTTTCTAGAAGTTCAAAAAGAAAATAAAATTATTATTTTAGCTGACACAGCAGAAAGAGCTGAAGAAATTAATGAAATTCGCGCAGAAGAAGCAAGAAAAAAAGCAGAAAAATTATTAGAGGAAAAAAGAGAAGATATAGAGATAGCAGATGTAAAAACAGCTCTAGCTAAATCTTTAGTTCGCCTTAAAATAACTCGAAAACATCGAACAAAAGAAAAAAAATTCTAATCTCTTAAAATTTTGAGACTAAAAAACTTCAATTTTTAAATTGAAGTTTTTTAATTTGCTAAATTAGAACTTTATATATTATTTCTTTTCTTTTTTTTCTACAACCTTTTTCTCTTCAGCAGCTACTTCCTTTACTTCCTCTTTTCTTAAAGGAACAACAATGGCTAATACTTCATCTAAGCGATCCATCATTTTAATATTTGAAGGAACTTTAAGATCTTTAACACAAATAACATCATCAAAATCATTGAGACTTGAAATGTCAACATCTATTTCGGAGATTAAATTTTCAGGCAAACATTCAATTTCAACAGAATTAGAATTTTTTACCAACATTCCGTTTAATTCTTTTACTGCTCTAGATTCTCCAATAAAATTTAATTTTACTGAATGAGTAATTTTTTCTCCTTTTTTAATTTGATAAAAATCAATATGCGTTATTCCATTTTTAACTGGATCTCGTTGAATTCCTTGAATTAAAACCTTCACTGGATTTTGATTGTCAATTATTAAATCCAACAAATTTCCAGCGCCAACTTGCTTGTAAAATTTTTCAAAAGAATTTTTTTTAATTTCAATATTTTTTGTCTCTATTCCATGTCCATAAACTACAGCTGGTAAAATTTCTCTCGCTCTTAATGCTTTGCTTTTTTTACCAACTAAAATTCTTGATCTTGTTTTTAAGGTTAAATCCATAAAAAAATGTAAATAATAAATTAAAAATTAACTTTGTTTTAATGTTTTTGATTTTTGCATCTCACTTTTTTGATTTAAAAATTGATGAATAGCAATTACATCATCATTGTTAATAGCTGGAAAATCTTTAAATTTTAAAACTTCATCCTCTACCAAATCAACAATCATATTAATTGAATTAACTCCGCCTCCACTATTGGCAATTAAAGAAACAATTGAACTATTACATTTTTTACATTTTAAATAAACTAAATAATTATTTTCTCTTTCTGCTAAAATTTTAGCATCAATATTTTTGTGATGCTCGTCACAAATTGGACAAAAAGTAACTAATTTTACACCATCTAAAGGTATTTGATCTAAAAAATCATTAAACATAAATATTTAAATCTAAATTATAATTTATTTTAATAAGCCACAAAAATCAAATGTCAAATATTTTTTATATTTTAAATATATAACAAATCCAAAAATATTTGTCAATTTTTATATATAAAATAAATATTAGAAGTGAAACTTCCAATATTTATTTTCATTTTAAATTCATTTATAAAACTATTACTTCCTTTCACTCTCTTCAATTTTTTATTTTGATTTATTAAAATG
>JBBTVT010000051.1:0-1142 GCA_038078655.1 Patescibacteria group bacterium | reverse complement strand
CAAATATCAAAATAAATCCAAAATCCAAATGACAAATATCAAAATAAATCCAAAACGAAAAATGTAAAATTTAAAATTAATTCTAAAAAGCTATTTCAATTGCTTCGTTTAAATTTTTTACTTGAATAATTTGCATTTCGTTTTCCGCAAATTTAAAATTAGTTTGAGGAATCATTATTGTCTTAAACCCTAATTTTTTCGCTTCAATTATTCTTTTATCTATTTGCCCAACATTTCGAATCTCACCGCCTAAACCAACCTCACCAAAAACGACTAAATTTGAATCAATTGATTTATTTTTAAAAGCGGAAACAATAGATAGACAAACAGCTAAATCAACCGCTGGCTCTTCAACTTTAATTCCCCCGGCAACATTAAGATAAATGTCTTGATTGCCTAGATTTAATTTACAACGTCGAGACAAAACCGTGGCTAAAAGTTGCAAACGATTCAAGTCAAAACCAGAGGCTCTTCTTTGCGGATAACCAAAAATTGTTTTGGAAACTAAGGCCTGAACCTCAATCAAAAAAGCTCTTGAACCCTCCATTGTTGCTGTGACAATTGAGCCTGTTTCTTTTGTTGTTCTTTGAGACAAAAATTCTTTTGAAGGATTTTCCACTTCAATCAACCCTTTTTCTTTCATTTCAAAAACTCCCACTTCATTTGTTGAACCAAAACGATTCTTCGCTGTTCTTAAAAGACGAAAATAATGAAATTGATCCCCCTCTAAATACAAAACGGTATCCACTAAATGTTCTAATGTTTTTGGTCCGGCGACTACACCTTCTTTTGTTACATGTCCAACAATAAAAATTGAAATATTATTTTTTTTCGCGATTTCTAAAAGTTTTACCGTGCAAACTCGCACTTGGTTAACGCTCCCGGCCTCTGAAGGCAATTCTGGAAAATACATTGTTTGGATTGAATCAATGATCACGATTTGCGGTTTATATTTTTCAAGCGTAGCGCAAATTATTTCAATATTTGTTTCTCCTAAAAATTGTAACATTTTTGATTGAATTTCTAAACGATTCATTCTCAATTTAATTTGTTCGGCTGATTCTTCACCCGAAATATAAAATATTGGCATCTGACATTTTTCAACTATTTGTAAAACCAAAGTTGATTTTCCAATTCCTGGT
>JBBTVT010000050.1:0-1399 GCA_038078655.1 Patescibacteria group bacterium | reverse complement strand
ACTTGCATGCCTTAGACACGCCGCCAGCGTTCATCCTGAGCCAGGATCAAACTCTAAGTAAATTTACGTTTTTTAAAAAAAAGCGTAAAAAAAATAAATTCCTATCACTATTTAAATGTCAAAGGACGTTATAATCTATATATAAAACATACTATAAATGATTTTTTAAAAAAGTCAAATTTTATCCACAGTTTTTATTTTTTAGCGTTAATTATCTATATTTTATGCCCATATCCAGCAGAACCAAATACTTTTTTGTTTTTATATTTAATAATTTTAATTAATTCTTCGCGTGCCAAACCAAGATATTTTCTAGGATCAAATTCGTTTGGATATTCAGTTAAAGTTTTACGAATTATTGCAGTTACAACAAGACGAAGATCGGAATCAATATTAATTTTACAGATGCCGTTTTTAATCGCTTTTCGTAATTGATTTTCAGAAACACCAGCAGCATTTTTAATGTTGCCATTATTTTGATTAATAATATTCACATATTCTGGCAATATTGAGCTAGCGCCATGCAAAACAATTGGGAAATTTGGTAATTGCTCTTTTATTTTTTTAAGAATATCAAATTGTAAAGAAGGCATTTTTTTATCTGGATCAATTTTAAATTTATAGGCTCCATGACTGGTGCCAATTGAAATTGCTAGGGAATCGACATTTGTTTTTAATATAAAATTTTTTGCTTTTTCTGGGTCGGTATAGAAATTTTTTTTAGCCATTATATTATCTTCAATCCCTGATAAAATTCCTAATTCGCCTTCAATAACTACATTTTTGGAATGAGCATAGGTTGCAACTTTTTTTGTGAGATGAATATTTTCTTCGTATGACAAATGAGAACCGTCAATCATTACAGAGCTAAATCCATTATCAATGCAGGTTTTACATAGTTCAAATGTGTCTCCATGATCAAGATGTAGAGCAATAGGAATTTTTGCGTTATTTTCTTTTATTATTTGTGTTGCGCCAACAATCATGTTGCGCAACAAAATTGAACCAATATATTTGTGTGCGCTACTTGATATTTGTAGAATAACAGGGGAGTCTGTTTCAATACATCCAGAAATAATAGCTTGCAATTGTTCCATATTGGAAAAGTTATAGGCTGGGATAGCAAATTTTTCTTTGATTGCCATTTCAAACATTTTTTTTGTTGAAGTTAATCCTAAATTTTTATAATTCATAAAGCAAATTTAAAAAATCAATTTTTCTCTCATCCATTCTTTTAATTCTTTTATTTTAATTCTTTCTTGTTCCATCGTGTCTCTGTCTCGTATAGTTACATTATTTTTTTCTAAACTATCAAAATCAACAGTGACACAATATGGTGTTCCGATTTCATCTTGACGTCTGTATCTTTTTCCAATGTTTCCATTGTCATCAAATTCAC
>JBBTVT010000049.1:0-26597 GCA_038078655.1 Patescibacteria group bacterium | reverse complement strand
ACTGCTTGTATAGGGAGAGTGAAAGAGTGTATTGATAAAGGAGATGTAGAGGGTGTTAAAAAAATAATGGATTTTGCTGAAAAGTATGGAATTAAGATTGATTTAAATGAGAATGAAGAAATAAAAACTGCTTGCCAGAAGAGAGCCGAAGGGTGTATTAATGGAGGAGATATATTTGGCGCTAAAGAAATAATGGATTTTGTTAAAAAGTATGGAATTTTGATTAAACTAGTTATAAAATAATAGATTTTTTTTGTGAAAAAGAAATGAGATAAAATTTTAAGGAATATTTATAAATAATTTATTGGATTTGTGTTTATTTTTTTGTGAAAAAAATGTAATTTTTATGAAAGAAAAAAAAGTTTCTAAAAAAGACATTCTCAAAAAAGATTCTATTGTTATTATTCAAAAAGTAAAAAAACAAATAGTGCCAATTTTAAAGCATCAAGGAGTAACTAAGGCAGCATTTTTTGGTTCTTTTGCGCGAGGTGAAATTAAAAAAACAAGTGATATTGATTTACTAATCAATCTTAAAAAGGGTAAAACATTACTTGATGTTGCTCATTTAAAATTAAATTTAGAGCAAATACTTGGCAAAAAAGTTGATCTTGTTGAATATGGCGCAATACATCCATTTTTTAGAGACATAGTTTTAAAAGAACAAAAATTAATTTATGAGGAATAAAAATCCTAAATTTTTTTTGAAGGACATTTTGGACAGTATTAATAAAATTGAACAATATGTTAAAAAGAAAACAAAGAATGAATTTTTAAAGAATTATGAAAAACAAGATGCTATAATGAAAAGAATAGAAATTATTGGTGAAGCAATAAAAAATATTCCAATTGGAATCAAGAAAAAATATCCAGAAATTCCATGGAAAGATATAGCAGGAATGCGAAATATTCTTGTTCATGAATATTTTGGTGTATGTATGGAAAGAGTTTGGGACACTGCTAAAAACGATATTCCAAAATTAAAAAAACAAATTGTAGTATTATTGGAAAAATTTTAGGATTTATTTGGGATTACAAAGAATAATAAAAATAGTATTTTAAATTTTATATTACCATTTTTTGTTTTATATTTTATTTTATTTCCTATAGGTTAATTATTTTTTTATGAAAGAAAAAAAGGAAATCAAAAAAGATCAAAAAGTAAAAAAAATAGTAGAAGAAAAAAATGATGTAGATAATAACAAAAATGAAGATTATCATCAAAGAATTCGTATTAAAATTAAAGCTTTTGATCATAAAATAATAGATAAAGCGATACGAATGATTTTAGATACTATTGAGAAATTAGATGTGAAAATTATTGGGCCAGTTCCGTTGCCAATTGAAAAAAGTAAATATACTGTTTTACGTTCTACTTTTGTTCACAAGGATGCAAGAGATCAGTTTGAAATGCGTATACACAAAAGATTAATTGATATTGTTGATCCAACTTCAAAGGTAGTAGAAGCATTAACAAATTTGAGTTTACCGGCAGGGGTTGATATTGAAATTAAAATGTAGTAATATAAATTTATATTTTTAAAGTTAAAATTTTAAGTAATAAATTGTTTTAGTTTACTTCTCATTATTCTAAATAAAGAGAAAAGAAGTTAAAAAAATTTATTACGATTAGGGAGATTAATCTTTTCAAACAAAAAATCAACTTAAAATAAAAAAAACAGAAATTTTTTTATAAACAGTTGTTAGCTTTTGAAAATTTTATAGAAAAGTTTCTGTTTTTTTATTAATTAATTTTATGAAATTTATTTTGGGAAAAAAAATTGAAATGTCTCAAGTATTTGATGAACAAAATAATGTTGTGCCAGTAACTATTTTAGTAGCTGGACCTTGTGGTGTAATTCAAGTAAAAACTAAAGAAAAGGATAAATATGAAGCTATTCAAATTGGATTTGATAAAAAGAAAAAAATAAATAAGCCCTTAACAGGGCATTTTAAAAATTTAGGAAATTATCGATATGTAAGAGAGTTTAGAGAAAAGGATAGTAAAAAAATAGTTAAAAATGAAAATGAGGAATATAAGATTGGAGACAAAATAGATGTTTCAGTTTTTAAAGTTGGAGATGTCGTTAAAGCAATTGGAGTTTCAAAGGGTAGGGGTTTTCAAGGGGTAGTACGAAGACATGGATTTCATGGATCGCCTGCTTCACATGGACACAAAGATCAGCTTCGTATGCCGGGATCTATAGGATCAACCGAACCAGCCAGAGTTTTTAAGGGGACACGTATGGCAGGGCATATGGGAAATCGACAAATTACAATTAAAAATCTTAAAGTGGTTTCAATTGATCTTGAAAAAAATTTATTGGCTTTAAAAGGAACAATTCCTGGAGCAAGAAATTCTTTAGTAAAAATTGTTAGTAAGTAATGAAAAGCACTTTGCTAATAGTTTTATTAAGCAACAATTCTAATTATTCTAATTGACTTAATTTATGAAGATTGCGGTTTACAATCAAGAAGGAAATAAAATTGAAGAACAAGAATTAAATCCAGCTATTTTTAACGTAGAAGCAAAATCAGAAGTAATACATCAAATAGTGGTGGCTCAAATGGCTAATGCAAGACAGGTTTTAGCTCACACTAAGACGCGAGGACAGGTTCGAGGTGGTGGAAGAAAACCATGGAAACAAAAAGGAACAGGTCGCGCTCGAGCTGGAACAACTCGTTCTCCACTTTGGAAAGGAGGAGGAATAGTTTTTGGGCCTACAAAAGAAAGAAATTTTTCTCAAAAGGTAAACAAAAAAATGAAGAAAAAAGCGCTTTTTATGGTTTTGTCAGATAAGGTGGCAAATAATGCTATGACTGTATTGGATAAAATAGAACTAAAAGAGGGAAAAACAAAAGTATTTTTGAAAACATTAAAAGATTTAAATAAATTATTTCAATTATCAAGCGAGAAGCAAGTAGAAAACAAGAAAGAGAACAAATCAATATTGGTTGTTGTTGAGAAAAAAAATGAATATTTGGTTCGCGCAATAAAAAATGTTCCTAAAATATTAACAATTAGAGCAGATTGTTTGAATGTTGTAGATTTATTAAAATATAAATATTTGTTAATTACAAAGGAAGGAATTAAAAAAATAGAAAAAACATATTTGAATCATTCCCAAAATTAATAAATCAATTATAATTAATATGAAATTATTTGATAAAACTAAAAAAACAATAAAAGAAAATAAAGAAATAAAAAAAGTAACAAAAGAAGTTGTAGTGTCAAAAAAAAATGTAAGTGAAAAATTAAATTATAAAGATGCTTATCGAATTTTGATTAGACCAATAAATACAGAAAAAACAACAAATTTAGCAATATTAAATCAATATGTTTTTGAGGTTGCCAAAAATGCAAATAAAGTAGAAATACAAAAAGCTATTCGGGCTGTTTATAATGTAAAACCAATAAATGTTAATATTGTAATAGTAAAAGGGAAAAATGTGAGATATGGGAAAGCAAAAGGAAAGACAAAGGATTGGAAGAAAGCAATTGTTTCATTAAAACAAGGAGAAAAAATAGAAAATTTTTAAATTTTTGTTAATATGATTTATGATAAAAGTTTATAAACCTACAACGCCATCAAGAAGAAAAATGTCTATTGTAAGCACAAAAGGATTAACAAAAAAGAGACCAGAAAAATCTTTGATAAGAATTAAGAAAAAGAAATCTGGAAGATCTCATGGTAAAATTACTGTTAGACATCAAGGTGGCGGAGAAAAAAGATATTACAGAATAATGGATTTTAAAAGAAATAAATTTGATGCAAAAGCAAAAGTTATTGCGTTGGAATATAATCCAAATTGTTCTGCTTGGATTGCTTTATTGGAATATGAAGATAAAGAAAAAAGATATATTATTGCTCCAGATGAATTAAAAGTAGGTGATGAAATTTTATCTTCAAAATCTCAGATAGAAATTAAAAATGGAAATTGTTTACCATTAAAATATATTCCAAGCGGAATGTTTGTTCATAATATAGAATTACAACCTGGAAAGGGCGGGAAAATCATTAGATCGGCTGGAACCGCAGCGCTTATTCAATCCACAGAAGGAAAGTACGCGCAATTAAAAATGCCATCAAAGGAAGTAAGATTAGTTTTAAATGAATGTTTAGCAACAATTGGACGAGTCAGTAATCTAGATCATAATAATATTAGAATTGGAAAAGCTGGACGCAAACGCCATATGGGAATAAGACCTTCGGTTCGTGGAAAAGCAATGAATCCAGTTGATCATCCACATGGAGGAGGAGAAGGACAATGTCCGATTGGATTAAAACATCCAAAGACCCCATGGGGTAAACCTGCTTTAGGCGTTAAAACGAGAAACAAGAAAAAATGGAGCAGCAGATTAATTATTAAAAGAAGAAAATAGACAATTTATTTTAATTTTATATTATGTCAAGGTCATTAAAAAAAGATCCATATGTGGATCAAAAATTATTAAAAAAAATATCCAATTTAAAGCCTGGAGATAAGACTGTAATTAAAACCTGGAGACGAAATTGTGTAATTGCTCCAGAAATGGTAGGGTTTACATTTGGAGTTCACAACGGAAAAGTGCATATCCCTGTGTTTGTTGTAGAAAATATGGTAGGGCATAAGTTAGGAGAATTTTCACAAACAAGAAAATTTGTTAGACATGGTGGAAAGATGCAAAAAGATCAGGAGCAAAAAGCGGCTGAAGTAGCTCGCAAAGCATCAAAACCAGAAAAAAAATAATTTATAAATTAATAAGTTGTTATGGAAGTTGAAAAAAAAGAGAAAAAAAATAAAATTAAAGAAGAAAAACAAATAAAAATTGAAGCTAAAGCAAAGTATATTCACATTTCTTCTAAAAAGGTTCGATTGGTAGCGGATGTAATTCGTGGAATGAATGTTAATGAAGCGAGTAGTCAGTTAAAGTTTATTTGCAAAAAAGCTTCCGGACCAATTTTAAAATTATTAAATTCGGTAATTGCTAATGCTGAACATAATTTTAATTTAAAAAAAGAAAATTTATTTATAAAAGAAATAACTGTTAATCAGGGTCCAACCTTAGATCGTTGGATGCCGAGAGCTTTCGGTCGCACCGCTCCAATCAGAAAAAGAACTAGTCATATTACAATAACGCTTGATAGCGCAGATACAAATGCAATCAAAATAAACAAAAAGGAAGATAAAAAAGATACAATGATTCAATTAAAAACAGTTAAGGATAAAAAAGATTTAAAAGATATATCTCTTACAAAAAAAACCGAAGAAAAAAATGAATCAAAAGTAAAATTTAAAAATAGCGGCTTTAAGAAAAAAATGTTTAATCGTAAGAGTGTTTAAATTAATTATATAAATTTATTTTTATAAGATTGTATGGGACACAAAGTAAATCCAAAAATTTTTCGTATCGGAACAATATATTCTTGGGATTCAAAATGGTTTTCTTCTAAAAGAGATTATCAAAAAAAATTACGAGAAGATATTTTGATTAGAGAGAATTTATATAATAAAATTAAAAAAGCTGGGGCTGGAATAGATAAAATTGAAATTGAAAGATCTGGAGATGAAGTAAGAGTTTTTGCTCATGTTGCTAAGCCGGGATTAATTATTGGCAAAAGGGGAGAGGGAATTGAAGATATAAAAAGGCAATTACAAAAAAAGATATTTAATGATGAAAAAAAAGCGTTAAAAATAAATATTTTAGAAGTAAAAGATTTTTCTTTATCTGCAAATATTATTGTTCAAGATATGACTGCTGATTTGGAAAAACGAATTCCTTTTCGACGAGTGATGAAACAAGCAATGGCTAGAATTAAAAAAGCTGGAGCTAAGGGAGCCAAAATAATAGTAGGCGGGCGTTTAAATGGGGTAGCGATTGCACGTTCAGAAAAATTAATTGATGGAAAAATCCCGTTACATACATTGCGAGCAAATATTGATTACGCTAATGGAGGAGCATTTACTACTTATGGTGTTGTTGGGGTAAAGGTTTGGATATATAAAGGGGATATTTTTGGAAATCAAACAATAAATTAAATTATTTATATTTTATTTTTGCCTATGGCGTTAGGCCTGTGGCGTGAAATTTTGAATTTTTATGTTAATGCCTAAGAAAACAAAACATAGAAAATGGCATCAACAGGCTGGAATGTCTGGAAGAAAGGCTTCAAGATTAACTAAAGTAAGTTTTGGTTCTTTTGGTTTGAAATCTTTGGGAAAAAAATGGATTACTTCAAGACAAATTGAAGCTGCCAGAAAAGTAATGGTTCAATTTATTCGTAAGGGTGGCAAAATTTGGATTAGAATTTTTCCTCATAAGCCAGTAACATCCAAGAGTTCCGAGGTTCCTATGGGAAGTGGTAAAGGAGCAGTTGATCACTATGTTGCTGTGGTTAAACCAGGAACTGTGTTATTTGAAATGGATGGGATACCAGAAGACAAAGCAAAAGAAGCGATGAAATTAGCAAGTTATAAATTACCGATTAAAACTAAATTTATAATACGATAAATATGAAAGTTAAAGAATTAAAACAAAAATCAGAAATTGAATTGCAAAAATTACTTCAAGAATCGCGAGAAAAGTTGCGTGAATTAAGATTTAAAGTTGCATTAAAGCAATTAAAAAAAGTTATGGAAATTAGAAGGGTAAAAAAAATGATCGCAAGAATATTAACATTATTAAATATAAAAAAATAATTTTTAGTTTTTAAAAAATATAGTATTTATGGAAAATGTTAAAGAAAAAAAAATTATCAAAAGAACCTTTCGAGGTGTTGTAGTTAGCGATAAAATGGATAAAACCATTGTGGTTAGAGTTGATCGAATCAAGGCTCATCCAAAATATAAAAAACGTTATAAAGTGAGTAAACGTTATAAGGTTCATGATTTAGAGAATAAATATAAAACAGGAGATAAGGTGACTTTTGTTGAATGTAGGCCGTTGAGTAAAGAGAAAAAATGGAGAGTAAAGGAAGTTTAAAATTTTATTAATAATTCGGATTAAAAATATTTTTTAAATAGATTTTTGATTTATATTTTGTATATTTGTTTTTTATGATTCAACATCGTTCAATATTAAAAATAGCTGACAATAGTGGTGCCAAAGAAATAATGTGCATTAGAGTTTTAGGTGGTTACAAAAAAAGATACGCTAGAATTGGTGATGTTATTACAGCCACAGTTAAAAAGGCACAACCACGCGCTGCAGTAAAAAAAGGCGATATAGTTAAGGCTGTGATTGTTCGAACAAGAAAAGAAACAAAAAGAAAAGACGGAACCTATATTAGATTTGATGAAAATGCTGCAGTTGTTATAGATCCAAAAACAAAAAATCCAAAAGGAACACGTATTTTTGGTCCGATATCAAGAGAATTGCGAACGAAAAATTTTACTAAAATAATTTCTCTTGCCCCAGAAGTATTATAATTTAATTTTCTGATTGGAAATATTATGAAAATAAAAAAAAATGATAAGGTAAAAATTTTAGCAGGTAAGGATATTGGAAAAGTAGGGAAGGTGCTTCGTGTTTTTCCAAAAACAAACAAGGTAATTATAGAAGGACTTAATTTAAAAATTAAACATACTCGTCCAAAAAATGATAAAGAAAAGGGTCAAAAGGTTCAATTTCCGGCAGCAATAAATGTTTCTAATGCAACGTTAATTTGTTCAAAATGTGGAAAATCTACGCGAGTTGGATATAAAATTTTAGAAAATAAGAAAAAGGCGAGAGTATGCAAAAAATGCAATGAAATAATTTAATATTTAAATTTGTAATTAAATAATAAATCAAAAAATTTAAAATTTATGTCTTTAAAAGAATATTACATAAAAAATGTTACCCCGGTGTTAAAAGAAAAATTTGGATATAAAAATATTTTAGCTGTACCTAAAATAGAAAAAGTGGTATTAAATATTGGAATTCATTTAGGAATGAAGGATAAAGTTAATATGATAGAAAATACTTTAGCTAGAATTAGCGGACAAAAACCAGTTAAAACTTTATCAAAGAAGTCAATTTCAAATTTTAAAATTAGACAGGGGATGGTAATAGGAGCAAAGGTTACTCTAAGAAAAGCAAAAATGTATGATTTTTTAAATAAATTAATAAATGTTGTTTTGCCTAGACTTCGAGATTTTCATGGTTTAATTGAAAAATCAATGGACAAAAATGGTAATTATAGCATTGGTTTTAGAGAACATATTGTTTTTTCAGAAATAAATCCAGAAGAAATTGACAATTTACATGGTTTAGAATTAACTATAGTAACGACAGCAAAAAATAAAGAAGAAGGATTAGAACTTTTAAAATTATTAGGGTTTCCTTTCGAAAAGAAAGGAAATAAATAAATAAAAAAAATATGGCTACACAGGCTCAAATTATAAAATCAGAAAGATCATTAATAAACCCAAAATTTTCTACAAGAAAGGTTCGACGTTGTTGGCGTTGCGGGAGAAAACACGGATATATGAGAAAATTTGATTTGTGCAGAATCTGTTTTCGCGAATTAGCTAATAAAGGAGAAATTCAGGGAATTAGAAAATCTAGTTGGTAAGAATAAATTTAAAATCGTATTTATTATTTTATATTTATTTTGATATTTAATTTTCCGCCAAAGGCGGATCCGCTATAGGCGGAAATTTTTGATATTTTTTTATGACAGACCCAATCGCAGACATGTTAACTAGAATGAGAAATGCTTTAGCTGTAAAAAAGTCGGAGGTATTAATGCCTTTTTCTAAGGCAAAATTTAATATTGCCAAGGTTTTAGAAAAAGAAAAATTGATAGAAAGCGCAGAAAAAGTTAATTTATTTTCTGAAGTGGATGAAAAAAATAAAAAACAAAAAGAAAAATCCAAGGTTAGTTTCGATCAATTAAAAATTGTTTTAAAATATAATGAAACTGGTAATTCTGTGATTAAAAATTTAAAAAGAATAAGTAAACCTGGTTGTCGTATTTATGCTGGAAAAAATGAATTGCCATGGGTAAATAATAGTTTTGGTATAGCGATTATTTCTACTTCTTCTGGTGTGATAACCAATAAAGAAGCGAGAAAAAAAGGACTAGGAGGAGAAGTTCTGTGCGAAATTTACTAAAAGAATTATAGATTGCAACTCTTAATTATTTATTTTATTTTTTATGTCAAGAATAGGTAAACAACCAATTAATATCCCAGAAAACGTGGATATTAAAATAGAAAATCAAAACATTATTATTAAAGGATCAAAAGGAGAATTAATCCAAAAAATTCATCCAAATGTTAAAATTGAACAAAAAGACAACGAACTATTAGTTAATGTTCAAAAACCAACCAATAAAAAACAACGAGCATTATGGGGTTTATTTCAAAGATTAATCAGTAATATGATAGAAGGCGTTGTAAAGGGATTTGAAAAAAAATTAGAAATTAATGGATTAGGATATAAGGCAGAGGTCTCCGGAGATAAATTGATTTTAAATGTAGGGTTTTCCCATCAGGTAAATTTTAATATTCCAAAAAATATTGAGATAAAAGTGGAAAAAAATATAATTATAATTTCTGGATTTGATAAACAATTGATAGGGGAGACAGCTGCTCAAATTCGCAAAATAAAAAAACCAGAGCCATATAAAGGGAAGGGGATAAAATATATAGATGAAGTAATAAAAAGAAAGGCTGGAAAAGCTGCTAAGGCAGCAGGAAAATAAAATTATAAATAATTTTAATTATTTTCTTTTATGGATAATCAACAAAAAATAAAACAAGAAAAAAGAATTAGACGACATCAACGAGTTCGCGCTAAAGTAAAAGGGGTAGATACAAAACCTCGACTCTCTGTTTTTAGAAGTAGCGAACAAATTTATGTTCAATTAATTAATGATGCAAATGGTTGTACATTGGCGGCGGCAGATAGTCGAGAAATTATTAAGACAGAAGATAAAAAAAATGAACTAAAAGGAAAAATAGCAAAAGCTTTTGAGGTTGGAAAATTAATTGCTGAAAAGGCATTAAAGAATGGGATAGATCAAGTTGTTTTTGATAGAGGTGGATATAAATATCATGGTCGAGTAAAAGCATTAGCGGATGGAGCAAGAGAGGGTGGATTGAAATTTTAATTTAAATATTAAAAATAAAATTTATGCAAAGACAAGAAACAAATAGATTTTTTAAAAAAGAAGAAAAAGAATTTGAGCAAAAAATAGTTGATTTAGCTCGAGTAACAAGAGTAACTACTGGTGGAAAACAGATGAGTTTTCGAGCTTGTATCGTACTTGGAGATTTGAAGGGGAGATGCGGAATCGGGGTTGCTAAAGGGGTTGATGTAGCTGCGGCGATAGATAAAGCTGCAACAGCGGCAAAGAAAAAAATGATTATGGTGCCTATTACAGAAGAACAAAGTATTCCATATGAAATTAAGGAAAAGTTTGGAGCTTCAAGAATTTTTTTGAAGCCTGCTAAAAAAGGAACTGGACTTAAAGCTGGAAGTGCTGTGCGAATGGTTTTAGAATTAGCAGGAATAAAAAATATTACAAGTAGAATTTTGGGATCTGGCAATAAAATGAATAATGCAAAGGCGACAATTAATGCATTATCTAAATTTAATAAATAACAATAATAAATTTATGTTAACTTTACATAATTTAAAACCAGCTGAAGGGTCAAGAAAAAAAGTGCAACGCGTTGGACGTGGTGGAAAACGTGGAACTTATAGTGGTCGAGGATTAAAAGGACAAAAAGCTCGTTCTGGTGGTAAGAGAGGACTACAATTAAAAGGATTAAAAAAGATGATTCAGAGTATTCCTAAAAAAAGAGGCTTTAGGAGTATAAATTTAAAGCCTGAGATTGTTAATATAAAACAATTGAATATAAATTTTAAAGATAATGATGAAATAACTCCAAAAATTTTAGTAGAAAAAAAATTAATTAGTAAAAATAAAAATGGAGTAAAAATTTTAGGTGATGGTGAATTAAAAAAGAAATTAATTATTAAGGGTTGTATAGTTTCAAAATCAGCAAAAGAGAAAATAGAAAAAGCTGGAGGAAAAGTGGAGACAAATATAATCTTAAGCTAATTTTGATTCATGGTTTTTGTGTAAAAAATAAAAGAGATTATTGATGATTTTGATAAATATTTAAACTTTATTTTAGAATTTTAGAAAAATAATTTTAATTTATTTGTGTTATCAAAAATTTTTCAAAAATTAATTCAAATTTTTAAAATTCGTGATTTGCGAAGAAGTATTTTTTTTGTTTTAACAATGTTGGTAGTTTTTAGAATTGCTGCTCATATTCCTTTACCTGGGGTTGATTTAGAAAGTTTAAAAAGTTTTTTTTCACAAAATGAAGTATTGGGTTTTGTAAATTTATTAACTGGCGGCGGCATGACAAATTTTTCTTTAGTTGCTTTAGGCGTCGGACCTTACATTACTGCTTCAATTATTATTCAATTATTAACAATGATTGTTCCTAGTTTAGAACAGTTAGCAAAAGAAGGAGAATCTGGATACCATAAAATTAATCAATATACACGGTTATTAGCTGTTCCTATGGCTGCTTTGCAATCTTACGGAATGATTGTTTTACTTTCAAAGTCAAATGGTATCATTGATAAATTAAATATTTTACAATTAAGTTCAACAGTTATTACTATGACCGCTGGGTGTATATTTTTAATGTGGTTGGGCGAGTTGATTTCGGAGAAAAAAATAGGAAATGGAATATCTTTAATAATTTTTGCTGGGATTGTTTCTGGGTTGCCCACCGTCTTACAACAAACAATTGTTAGTTTTAATTCAACGCAATTTATTAATTTGTTAATCTTTGTTATTTTAGGATTGATTACTGTTGCAGGTGTGGTGATTATTACCGAAGGACAAAGAAATATTCCAATCTCTTACGCGCGTAGAATCAGAGGAAACAAAATGTATGGTGGCATGAATACTTATTTACCTTTACGAGTAAATCAGGCAGGAATGATTCCAATTATTTTTGCGATTTCTATTGTTTTATTTCCTCCAATAGCTGCTCAGCTTTTAATGAAACTTCAGATTGGATGGTTGAAGATTCCGGCTGAATTTGTTTATAATGTTTTTCAGCCAAGTCATTATTTTTATGGCGTAGTATATTTTGTTTTAGTTGTTGCTTTCACATATTTTTATACAGCTGTTGTTTTTCACCCTATTAAGATAGCTGAAAATCTTCAAAAACAAGGCGGATTTATTTTAGGGGTTAGACCTGGTAAGCCAACATCTCAGTATATAAGCGATGTTTCAAAGAGAATTATGTTGGCCGGTGCTACCTCTTTGGGGGTTATTGCCATTTTGCCGTTAATTACAGGACCTATTTTTGGAATTAAAACTATGGTTATTGGTGGTGCTGGTTTATTAATTGTTGTAAGCGTGGTACTTGAAACAATGAAACAAATTGAATCTCAATTGACGATGAGAGAATATGAAGGACTTTAGTAAAAATTGATTTATTGATTAGTCATTTTATATGGCAAAGAAATATTTTAAATTTTAGAAAAAATTATTATGCGCTAACAATTAGCGCATTTTTATATTTTGAAATATTTATGGAAAGAATGTTAATTGCTAGAAAAATTAAATTATTTTTTATGATGCATTGGTTAAAAATGCTCATAATTTTTTGTTTGATTGTTTTGGTCGCATTATCTGTTTGGGGATTGTTTTCTTTAGAATCTTTTTATCGCAAAATGACCTTAGCAAGTATGCCTATTAATTTATTGCTTGCTGGAGTCAATGCGGTAATTTTTGTTTTTCTTTATCAACTTATTCTTCAGGGTGGATTTTCTAAGATGCCAGCGAATAAAATTAAAGGTGAAAAAATTAACATTAAATGGGATGATGTGATTGGTATGGATGAATCAAAGCAAGAAGCGTGGGAGGTTGTTCAATTAATTAAGGATAGAAAATTATTAATGAAAATCGGAGGGAAAGTTATTAGAGGGCTTTTAATGGTGGGGCCTCCAGGTTGTGGTAAAACTTATTTAGCCAAGGCTGTTGCAACAGAAGCAAATGTTCCATTTATTTCAGTTTCAGGTAGTGAGTTTACTGAAGTTTTTGTTGGTGTGGGAGCGTCAAGAGTGAGAAAACTTTTTAAAAGAGCAAGAATGTTGGCTTATGGCCACGGTGCTTGCATTGTTTTTATTGATGAATTAGATGCAATTGGTCGCCAAAGATCATTTAGTTTTATGGGGGGGCAAGAAACAAATGCTACTCAAAATCAATTGTTGATTGAAATGGATGGATTAAAAGAAAAGAATGCAGATGTAATTGTGATTGGTGCAACTAATGCTGCGGAAGGAGTGTTAGACGAAGCACTTTTGAGATCTGGGCGATTTGATCGAAAAATTTATATTGATCGTCCGGATCTTGCGGGCAGAGAAAAAATTTTTAAATATTATCTTGATAAAATTAAATATGATTCTTCTTCGGTTAATATTTCTCGTTTAGCCAAGAAGACAGTTTATAAATCTCCAGCTGATATTGAAAATATTGTTAAAGAATCAGCGTTAATTGCTACTCGAGAAAATAGAGCAGAAATTAAATATGAAGATATTACCGAAGCAATTGAAAGAATTGATATAGGAATTAAACGTCAAAGAAAAATGACACCAAAAGAAAGAGAAATGATTGCTTTTCACGAGGCAGGACATTTGGTTGTAATGTATATATCACATCCAACTGATGATGTTTTTAAAGCATCAATCATTTCACGTAAGGAAACATTAGGAGTAGTTTATTCACAACCCAGAGAAGAATTGTATACTTCTAGTAAGGATAAAATTTTAGCTGACATAAAAGTTTTCCTTGGTGGATATGTGTCAGAGAAATTAAAAAATGGAATTACTTCAGATGGAGTGGCTAGTGATTTTAAAAGAGCAATGACGATAGCACACAACATGGTTTGGAAATTTGGTATGGGGAAAAATGGTTTTATTGGTGATTATACTGTTATTCCAGAAGCGCAACTTTCTGAAAGCATAAAAGAAAAATTAAATAGTGAAACTCAGGAAATTTTACTTTCTTGTGTTAAAGAAGTGGAAGAATTATTAAATTTAAAATGGGAAATTGTCAAACGATTTGTTAATGAATTATTAGAAAAAGATGAATTAGAATATGATGAAATTGAAGATATTTTTAAACAATATGGAATCAAAAAACCAATTAATCATTAATTTTATGGATGATTTAAAATATTGGGTTGCTTTTTCATATTTATCAGAAATTGGAAGTGTGCGTTTTAAAAAAATGTTAGATTATTTTAAAGATTTAAAATTAGCTTGGGAGGCTGACGCAGGTGAATTTAAAAAAGTTGGATTTGAAGAAAAAATTATTGAAAAAATAATTTTAAAACGTAAAAAAATAAATCCAGATGAAAAAATGGAAAAAGTAAATAATGAAAAAATCGGAGTAATTACATTTAATGATTTGAGGTATCCAAAATTGTTGAAAGAAATTGATAATTTTCCGGCATTATTATTTTATAAAGGAGATTTCCAAAAACATGATGAGTTTAGTTTGGCCGTTGTTGGGACTAGAAAAATGAGTTTGTATGGGAAGCAAATTATTTTAAAAATTGTTAAGGATTTGGCTCAAAATAATTTGGTTATAGTTTCTGGATTAGCCAAAGGTGTTGATGCTCTAGTTCATCAAGTTACACTCGAATCAAATGGAAGAACAATTGCTGTTCTAGGCTCTGGTTTAGATAAAAAAAGTATTTATCCTTTTGAAAATCAAAATTTGGCTCAAAAAATTGTTGAGCAGAACGGGTTGTTGCTTTCTGAATATCCACCAGAAACATTTCCGCAAAAATATTTTTTCCCTTATCGTAATCGAATTGTTGCTGGTTTAACATTGGGAACATTGGTGATTGAAGCGCCTGAAAAAAGTGGAGCGTTAATTACGGCTCGTTATGCATTAGAATGTGGTCGTGAAATTTTTGCTGTTCCTGGCAATATCCATAATTTAAATTTTAGTGGTTGCAATAATTTAATTAAAATGGGAGGGAAATTAGTTGATAGCGCGGATGATATTTTAGATGCATTAAATTTTGTTAGAACTGTTAAACCAGTTGTAAAAAAAATTGTTAAACCGTCAAATAAGGAGGAGTCTGAATTATTAAAATATTTATCCGAAGAGCCGATTCATGTTGACAAATTAATTGAATTTTCTAAACTTAGCCCAACTATTATAAATAGTGTTTTGACTATGATGGAAATAAATGGGAAAATAAAACATTTAGGCGGAATGTATTACATTCTTGCTTAAATTATTAATTGATTAATAAAAATAATTTAACTGTATTTATGAATTTAATTATTGTAGAATCACCAACAAAAGCAAAAACAATTGGAAAATTTTTAGATTCTTCATATAAAGTAGAATCTTCTTTTGGGCATGTTCGCGATTTACCCAAAAGTGAAATGGGGATTGAAATAGAAAATAATTTTAAACCTAAATATGTTATTCCTGATAAGGCAAAAAAGAAAATTAGCGAGTTAAGAAAATTAGCTCAAAAGGCTGATTTAGTTATTTTGGCTACTGATGAAGATAGAGAAGGAGAGGCTATTGCTTGGCATTTAGTTAAGGCATTGGATTTAAATGATTCTAAAAATAAAAAGACAAAAAAAAATGAGAGAATTGTTTTTCATGAAATTACTAAAAATGCTATTTTAAACGCTTTAAAAAATCCTAGAGAAATTGATGTAAATCTTGTTGATGCGCAACAGGGGCGACGAGTTTTAGATCGTTTAGTTGGTTATGAGCTATCTCCATTTTTATGGAAAAAAGTGGCTCGCGGTCTTTCAGCTGGTCGTGTTCAATCAATCGCTGTTCGTTTAATTGTTGATAGAGAGAGAGAAATTGAAGCTTTTCAATCAGAAGAATATTGGACAATCGTCGCTTCGTTATGTAAAAATAATGAAATTGAATTTTTAGCGCGACTTTATAAAATAAATAATAAAATTTTAGACAAATTAGAAATTAAAACAAAAGAACAAACAGATAAAATTTTAAAAGATTTAAAAGGAGTATTGTATAAAATAATTAATATAAAAAAACGAGAAATTAAAAAAAATCCAAATGCGCCTTTTATTACTTCTACTCTTCAACAAGAGGCGAATCATAAATTGGGTTTTTCTGCAAAACAAACAATGATGATTGCTCAACAACTTTACGAAGGAATTGGATTAGGAAAGGAAGGTTCAGTCGGATTAATTACTTATATGCGTACAGATTCTTTTAATTTGGCTGAAAATTTTTTAGAAAAAACTCAAGAATATATTAAAAATAATTTTGGACAAAAATATTATCAATTTCGTAAATTTAAAATTAAATCTAAATTAGCGCAAGAGGCGCATGAGGCTATTAGACCAACTGAAATTATTCGATCTCCAGAAACAATTAAAGATTTTTTAGATAAAAATCAATTTAAACTTTATCAATTAATTTGGCAGCGGGCATTAGCTTGTCAAATGAGTGAGGCGATTTTTGATTCTACTTCAGTGGACATTGAAGCTAAAAATTATATTTTTAGAGCAAATGGTTCTATAATAAAATTTGATGGATTTTTAAAAATTTATTTATCTAAGGCTGAAGAAAATATTTTGCCATCACTTGAAATTAATGAAATTTTAAATTGTATTAAACTTATTTCTGATCAACATTTTACTCAACCTTCTGGTCGATATAGCGAGGCTAGTTTAATTAAGGCGTTAGAAGAAAATGGGATTGGTCGTCCATCAACTTATGCGCCAACAATTAGCACAATTGTTGATCGAAATTATGTTGTTAAAGAAAATAGATATTTAAAGCCAACAGAAGTTGGGATTTTAGTAAATGATTTATTGGTTAAACATTTTTCTCAAATTGTTGATATTGGATTTACCGCTCAAATGGAAGATGATTTGGACAGGGTAGCTCAGGGTAAAATAGAATGGCAACCAATAATTAAAGAATTTTATAATCCATTTAAAAAAAATCTTATGCAAAAAGAAAAAGAGGTTTCAAAAAAAGAATTAACAGAAAAAGAAAGCGATGAAAAATGTGATAAATGTGGAAAATCAATGATAATAAAATTAGGTCGTTTTGGTAAATTTTTGGCTTGCACAGGATTTCCAGATTGTAAAAATACAAAGCCATTAGAAAAAGATTTAAAAGAAATAGAATTATCAAATGAAAAATGCGATAAATGTGGAGCTGATATGGTTGTTAAGCATGGTCGATTCGGGGCATTTCTTTCTTGTTCGAAATATCCAGAATGTAAAAATATAAAATCAATTAGAAAAACAATTGGAGTAAAATGTCCTCAATGCGATAAGGGCGAGATTGTTGAAAAAAAATCAAAAAAAGGAGGACGTACTTTTTATGCTTGTGATCAATATCCAGATTGCAAGTTTGCTCTTTGGCAAAAACCAGTTGATAAAAAATGCGAAAAATGCGGAAGTCTAATGGTCGTAGCAAAAGATGACGAAATAAAATGTAGCAATAAAGAATGTAAATAAAAAATAGCAATGTTTTTTGTTTACATTTTTTAAAAAAGGATTGTTTAATTAATTATGTTTTTTAAATTTAAAAAAATAATAAATTTTTTTCTTGACCTTCTTTTTCCAATTGAATGTATCGGTTGTCAAAAAGAAAATATTTGGCTGTGTGAAAAATGTTTGAAAAAAATTAATTTGAATCTAAAAAATTTTTGTCCAATTTGTAGGAAGCCAGCTCGAATGGGATGCATCTGTCAAAAATGTTTGTCTCACTCTCCTTTTAAAAATATCTTTATAGTATCTTTTTATAAGGAAAAAATTATTAAACAAGCTATTCATACTTTTAAATATAAGCATATTCGTGATTTAGCCAAACCATTTGGAGAAATTATTATAAATTTTCTTTATCAATCAAAAACAAATCTTTTATTTGATAATTCTTATTTTTTAATTCCAGTTCCTCTTCATCGAAAACGTTTATTTGAACGAGGATTTAATCAATCAGAATTGTTGGCGCAAATAATTGCTCAACAACTTGGAATTTCGACAATTAATAATATATTAAAACGAAAACAAAATACAAAATCTCAAACAAAACTTAAAGAAAAAGAAAGAAGAAAAAATATTAAAAATGCTTTTATTTGTTTGCATCCAGAAAATATAAAAAATAAAAATATCATCCTTTTGGATGATATTTTAACTACTGGATCTACTTTAAGGGAGGCAGCTCGTGTGTTAAAAAAAGCTGGCGCAAGAGAAATTATTGGTTTAGTTTTAGCTAAAGGGTAAAGTGTATAAAAAATTATTCAACTTTGTGCACTTTAATTGTATTGGTTTCTCCAATTAAAGTGAGTGGATAATCCATAGTGAAAATTATTGTTTGACCTTTTTTGATTTTATTTTTTTTCTTTAAAAAAATAATAGAATTTTTGATAAAATCGTCAAATGTTTGATAAAAGGAATCTGGTATTAAATATGATTCAACCCCCCAACTGAGACTTAATTGATTTTGAGTTTTTAAAATATTAGTAAGGGCTATTATTGATGTATTGGGTTTAAAACGAGCAATTAATTTTGGCGTAAAACCTGATGTAGTGGCGCAAACAATTGCGTCTATTTTTATTTGACAAATAATATGATTAATAGCCAGACTGATTGCCTGAGGAATTTCGCGTAAAGAAAATAATGGTAAAGTTGATTTATTGTTTTGTTTTTTAGATATTAATATTGGTTCTATATTACGCGCTATTTTATTTAAAAAAGACACTGCTTGTATCGGATATTTACCTGTAGCAGATTCTGCTGAAAGCATCACTGCATCCGTGCCATCCAAAATGGCGTTGGCAACATCAGAAACTTCAGCCCTTGTTGGCATAGGATTATTTACCATAGATTCTAACATTTGTGTGGCAACAATTACTATTTTTCCTAATTTATTACATTTTGCAATCATTTCTTTTTGTAATAACGGCACACGTTCTAAATTTGTTTCTATTCCTAAATCACCTCTTGCTACCATAATACCATCAGCTTCGTGTAAAATTTCATCAAAGTTTTTTATTGCTTCAATTGTTTCAATTTTGGCAATTATTTTAGTGCGAGTTGTTCGCGTTGTTTGCTTGTATTGTTTTTTTTCCGAAGCAGTAATTAAATTTCTTAATTCAATAACATCTTTCGCTGAATGCACAAAAGAAAAGGCGATAAAATCAACATTATTTTTTATTCCCCAAAGCGCATCCTTTTTATCTTTATCTGTAAGCGCTGATAATGCCAAATCGACCCCAGGAAAATTTATACCCTTGTTGGGTTTAATATCTCCGCCACAAATTACCTTTGTTGTAATTTGTTCATCAATATTACTTATTACCTTTAAAGAAATTAATCCATCATCTATTAAAATAATATTTTGCGACTTTATTTTTTTATATAAAGAAATATTTTTTAATGGAATAAATTTTTTATTTTTAAATAAATTTGATTGATTTTTAAAATCAGTTTCAGATATTAAAATAATTTTTTCATTGTTTTTTATGGTAATTTTACCACAATCAAAAAAACCGATTCTAAATCGTGGACCTTGCAAATCTTGCATGATGCCAATCGGTTGATTCATTTTTTTTGCGACAGCGCAAATCTTTTTTAAACTAGACAAACTGCTTTCGTAAGAGCCATGAGAAAAATTTAATCGTGCTACATTCATTCCATTCTCGATTAATTTTTTTAGTATTTGAGGTTGGTCGCTGGCTGGGCCAATTGTGCAAACAATTTTAGTTTTTTTCATAAAATTTAGTATTTTTTAATTGCCATTCGAGACGATTTGGATTATTCAATTGAATAAAATCGTAGGCTAAATTTAAAATATTTTGTTTAGAACGATAATTTTTTATTAAGACAACCTGTTTGGCTTTTGGAAAATCTTTTTTGAATTGCATTACATTGCTTATTGAGGCTCCGCGAAATTTATAAATTGATTGGTCGTCGTCAAATGAAACAGTAATATTATTTTTTGGCGTGGCCAAGAGTTTTATTAATTTATATTGAGCCCAATTGGTATCTTGGAATTCATCTACCAATATATATTGAAATTGTTTTCTGTATTTTTCTAAAATTTGCGGTCTTTTTTCAAATAATTTTAAAAGATAATTTATTAAATCGCCAAAATCTAGCGCGCTATTTTCTAATAAAAGTTGTTGATATGTATTGTATGCATTTGCGATTTCATTTATTCGTGCTATTTCTTGTTCTTCAATTTCTTTATTATCTAATTGTTTTACATATTTTAAATAATCTTCGGGCCAAATTTCTTCATCTTTGGCTCGTGAAAAATGTTTGATCATTGCCTGAATAAATTTTGTTGGATTTCCAAGAGGGCGATAATAATCCAAATCAAATCGGTTAAAATTTTGTCTAATTAAAAAATTTTGTTGAACTTGATTTAATAATTTAAAATTATCTGGCAAGCCAATGTTAAATGCGTGTTGCTGTAAAATTTTTTCAGCGAATGAGTGAAATGTTGAAATCCATAAATCAATATAGCCATAAGGCAAGAGTTGTTCTACTCTTTCTTCCATTTCTTCTGCGGCTTTATCTGTAAATGTGAGAGCTAAAATTTCTTCAGGTTTTATTTTGTTGGATAAAATGAGCCAGGCGATTCTATGAGTAATGACAGTTGTTTTTCCAGTTCCTGCTCCAGCAACAATAAGCAATGGACCATTTTTGTATATTACTGCTTTTTTTTGTTCCACATTCAAATTGTTTAATAAGTTTTTCATTTTAAATTTGTTGCATTAATAAAAAATAATTCTTCTTTGACAATTTTTCTGTCATCCCATGGAATTTTTGCGCCTGCAGGACCGCAGATTGCTTGTTCGCAACCCTTACCCGTAATTAGCACTATATCATTTTCGCCTGCCAATGACAAAGCTTTTTTTATGGCTTTGCGTCGATCTAGTATTTTAAATAAATCTTTTTCTAAAATTTTGCCTGTATTTTTAGTTCCCTCAGCGACTTGATCAATAATTATTTTAGGATCATCATCGTAAGGATCTTCGTTTGTTATAATCACAAAATCTGCATTTTCTCCGGCCAATACCCCTAATTCTGGTCTGCGAGCTGTATCTCTTCCGCCGCCGCAAGCTCCAAGAACATGAATAATTTTAGTATGTTCTAATTTTAATATAGTATCATACGCTTTCCCCAAAGCTTTAGGCTCAAAGGCGTAATCTATTATTATAGTGAATTTTGGTTTTTCATTTTTTATTATTTCCATATGTCCGGGAATTGTTTTGTTTTTTTCTAAACCATATTTTATATTTTCTATATTTATATTTTGAGTTAAACCTAAGCAAACCGCTGTCATCGCGTTGGTTGCGTTATACTCGCCCAACAGTTCTAAATTAATTTTTGTTTTATTTTCAACAACAAACTCTACGCCATTTTTATTGCTTGCGATTTTATCATATTTTATTGTTTTGTATTTAGAGTTTGTTATATTTTTATTCGCGTATATCCATTTTTCTTCCGCCCAAAAAGATAAAAAGAAATCAGAATGTTCGTCATCGCCGTTAGTTATAATAATTTTTTTAACTCTGTTCGCGCTAATTTTTTTAAAATTATTTTCTGTTTCAACTATATTTTTTTTATCATCGGTATATTTTGTTTTGCATTGCTTTAGATGCGCGAATAATTTGCCTTTTGCTTGTTTATAATTTTCAAAACCGTTATGCGCTTCAATATGTTCCGAATGCAAACCTGTAAAAATTAAAATATCATAGTTGATAAAACAATGACGAAATTGTTCAATGCCCTGAGAAGTGGTTTCAACTATCGCATATTGGCAATTATTTTTTACCATTTTTTTTAATATTTTTTGCGTAAAAAATCTCCCAACCATAGTCATTTTTTTATCGTTTAACCATTCATTTTTCCCATCATTAAATATAGCCGTTGAAGTAAATCCTGTTTTATATCCTGCTGACGCAAGCATTTTAGCGATTAAATAAACGCTGGAAGTTTTGCCTGTAGTGCCAGTAACTCCAATAACTATTAATTTATTGCTTGGAAAATTATACCATACCGCGGCTAAAGCGCTTAATAAAAAATGATAAATCGGTTGCAAAGCGCTAAATATTTTTTTGGGAATATATTTTTTAAATTTATATAATAATTTTTCCATAATATTTATCTTATTGTTATCTTTTTTATATATTTTTTTATTGATTGACGCATTTTTTTCAAGATTTCTTTTGAATATGGTTTTATCCTTCTGTATTTTTTATCAATCATTTTTTCACTTGGAACAAATTGTTGTAAAAAATATTTTTTAGCGCCTTTAATTTGTTTGGCTATAGAAATAATATCTTCTTCTTTGATTAAAGTTGGCACAACAGTAGTTCTAAATTCATAATTGGGAAAATTAAGAATAATTTTAATGCTTTTTTTAATTTTATCCAAATTTATTTTTTTATCAACGATTTTTTCGTATTTTGTTTTTTCTAATGCAGTCTTAATGTCCATGGAAATATAATCAACTAATTTTTTGTCAATTATTTTTTTTAACATTTTTGGGTTGGTGCCGTTTGTATCTAATTTTATTAAAAATCCCATTTCTTTTATTTTTGTTAAAAATTCTGGCAGATCTTGATGCAATGTTGGTTCCCCGCCAGTAATACAAACTCCATCAATTATTATTTTTTTCTTTTCTAAAAAATCAAAAATTTCTTTTTCTTTTATTATTGGGTTTTTTTTAGTTAAAACTAATTCTGGATTGTAGCAAAATTTACATTGAAAATTACAGCCCATTGTAAAAATTATTGAGCAAATTTTGTCAGGATAATCAATAAGAGATACTTTTTGTAGTCCGCCAATCAACATAAAATTTATTTGAAATATTTTAAAATTTAATTTAATGACATACTTTTTTTCTTTCTCCATTCGTCAATTTTTTTATGGTTGCCAGATAAAAGAATTTTTGGAACGTGAATTTTTTTTCCATTCATTTTAAATATTTCTGGGCGTGTATATTGAGGATATTCTAAAAAATTTTCTTTTGAAAATGTTTCAATTTTATTTGATTGATCATTTCCCAAAACTCCTGGCAACAGGCGGGCTATAGTGTCAACAATAGACATTGCTGGAATTTCTCCTCCTGTTAAAATATAATCGCCAATGGAAATTTTTTCATCAATTGATTTATTTATTCTTTCATCAACCCCTTCATATCGACCGCAAATAAATGTTATTTGGTCTAATTTAGACAGTCGTTCAGCCATTCTTTGATTAAATCTTTTACCTTTTGGGGTTAATAAAATAATTTTTTGTTTTGGCGTTTTTAATTTTAATTTAGAGGCTTTGAGCGCTAGATAAATTGGTTCTATCTTCATTAACATTCCAGATCCTCCTCCATACGGAGTGGCATCAACCGTTTTATGTTTATCAAACGCGTAATCCCGAATATTTAAAAGATTGATTTTTATTATTTTTTTTTCTTGAGCGCGTTTAATAATGCTTTCATTAAAATAAGAATGAAACATTTGAGGGAAAATTGTAAGAATATTGAAAATCATAAAATGTTTTTAAAAAACAAAAATCGCGATTAAATAAATTATATCGCGATTTTTGTTTTATGTAAATAATTTTGAGATAATTTTTATATCTTAAAATCATCCATATCGTTAACGTTGGTTGCTTTATCATCTCTTGTTTCTTTTCTATATGGACGTTCTGAACCTTCTGGTTGATAAAGCTTTAAATTAACTCTGGCATTATTTTTTGCTCCAACAATTCTTAATAATGTGCGGATAGCTTGAATTGTTTGACCGGAGCGTCCAATAATTTGTCCAGTGTCTTCTGAATCAACTTTTAAAGTAAGCAAAACTCCCATTTCGTCAACTGTTCTTTCTACGCTAACCGCTTCTGGTTTATTTACCAAAGCTTTAACGATAGTTTCTACGAATAATTGATCTGACATTGTCATATATTTTTTCTTAAACATCTAAGATTATTCAAAATTGAATAATTATTTAATTTAAATAGCCACAATAACTGTCGACCTTTGTTAAAATAAAAACCAGTTTGCTATTTATTTTTTTTATATAATTTATTGTAAAAAATTTTTTCAAAATGTCAATGATTTGTATTGTGGAATAAATAAATTTTTTACAAAAAAGTTAATCAATGATTTTATTCTAAATTAATTCTTGTTTAATTTTTGTCATTTCTTCCATAAAAATTTTATTTAGATTTGGAATTTTCTTTTGTAAAAAAATAGCAATTGCCATTTGATTTTTTCCTTCGGAAATTTTTATAAACTCATTTTTATCTTCATCTTTTAATTCTTCCATAACTCTGCTAGCTATTTTTTTTTGAATAATTTCTATTGCTTTTTCAACGATAGTATTTTTTTGCTCTTCTGGCATTTTTTCTATCCCTAGTATTTTTACTAAATTTTGTTTTAAAATATTTTGCAATGCATTTTGGCCAAACATATTTTTTCTCCATTTTATCTTCGTAAAAAAAGATAAAAAATTAATTTAAAAGTGTTTAAATATTATTGTTTGTTAAACAATATGTCAAATTTTTTAGATTGCAAAATTATTTTTTTTAGAATATCATACTTATATTAAAGTTATATTTTTTTTATGTCTATTTTAAATCAAGTTGATTCAGAAATTGCTAAGGCAATAGAAGGGGAGTTAAAACGACAAAGAAATGGATTAGAATTAATTCCTTCGGAAAATTTTGTAAGTCGCGCTGTTCTTGAAGCGCTTGGTTCGGTTTTAACTAATAAGTATTCAGAAGGTTATCCAAAAGAAAGATATTATGGTGGAATGGAATTTGTGGATATCGTTGAAAGTTTAGCGATTGAACGAGCTAAAAAGCTTTTTGATGCAGAGCATGTTAATGTTCAACCTCTTTCTGGAGCGCCAGCAAATATTGCTGTTTATTCTGCATTTTTGCGACCAGGTGATACAGTTTTGGGAATGGATCTTTCTCATGGCGGACATTTGAGTCATGGGCATCCTGTGACATATATGTCACAAATTTATAATTTTGTTCGTTATAAAACTGATTTAAAAACTGGGAAAATTGATATGAATAATGTTCGAGAAATGGCGATTAAGTCAAAACCAAAAATAATTTTGGCTGGGTTTTCCGCTTATTCTCGCGATTTGGATTATCAAGAATTTAAAAAAATTGCTGATGAGGTGGGAGCCATTACAATGGCAGATATTGCTCATATTGCTGGATTAATTGCTGCTGGAGAATTAAATAATCCAGTTCCAATTTTTGATGTAGTGACAACAACAACACATAAAACTTTGCGTGGTCCTAGAGGAGGAATGATTTTTTGTAAGAAAAAATATGCGAAGATGATAGACAAGGCTGTTTTTCCTGGATTTCAAGGTGGACCGCATGAAAATAATATTGCAGCTAAAGCTGTTTGTTTTAAAGAAGCGATGACTTTAGAATTTAAGGAATATGCAAAACAAGTGATTAAAAATGCAAAAACTTTATGCGCTAAGCTTAAAGAAAATGATTTTAAAATTGTATTTAATAAAACAGAAAATCATTTAATTTTAACGGACATTACTGTAAAAAATCTTTCTGGCAAAGAAGCTCAAAATTTATTAGATGAGGTGGGTATTGCTGTAAATAAAAATATGATTCCAGATGATTTAAGAAGCCCGATGGATCCTAGTGGTATTCGTTTGGGCACTCCAGCTTTGACAACGAGAGGATTTAAAGAAGAGGATATGGAAATTGTTGGGGAACTGATTACAAAAATTGTTCATAATAAAAATAATGAAACAATAAAAAAAGAAGTGAGAAAAAAAATAAAAGAATTAACTAAAAAATATCCACTTTACAAAAAAATTTAGTTTTTTATACAAAATTACACTTAATTTTTGACATTGATTTTTAATTTTTTTTATGATTGAGCATCCTAATCATTTTAATTTTAGTGAAATTCGTGAAAAACGAGAAGAATATCCTACAGAAATAAAACCGTCTTTTTGTTTTTGTATAGACAAAGAAAGAATTGATGCAATACAAATGATTAAAAACGAGGGAGAAAAAATAGATTCAGAAAAAATATTAGAACTTTTAAAGAGCGATGATTTTGTTAAAAAAAATGCTGGTTTATATTTGTTAAATAAAAATTTTAAAATTTTTTTTAAAGAAACAAAAAATCCAGAAGAAATCTTATCAATTTTGGAAAAATTGATTGAAGATGAAGATTTTGATATTAAAATAGAAGCAATTTCAATTTATATAAAAACTATTTTTGAAATAAAAAATTCAAAAGGAATCTTATTAATTTTAGAAAAATTGATTGAAGATAAAAATTGGAGAGTTAGACAAAAAATCGCCATTGCTTTAAATGAACAGAAAAATCTCGAAGAATTTTTATTAATTTTAGAAAAATTGATTGAAGATAAAAATCGCGATGTTAGATTAGCAACAATTCCAATTTGTATAAAAACTATTTTTGAAACAAAAAATTCAGAAGAAATCTTACCAAGATTAAAAGAATTGATTAAAGATGAAGATTATATAGTCAAACAAGAAATTGCCATTGCTTTAAATGAACAAGAAAAATCTAAAGAATTTTTACCAATTTTAGAAA
>JBBTVT010000048.1:3425-5837 GCA_038078655.1 Patescibacteria group bacterium | reverse complement strand
TTGAAATAACTATTACAAGAATTCTTTCTGTAATTTTTTATTATCATTTGGCTTTCATGGTAATTTCTTTAGCTATGCTTGGTTTGGGAGCAGGAGGAGTTTATATTTATTTTTCTATTAAAATAAAAGAGAAAGCCGATTTTTTTATTACTTTTTTTACGTTACTTTCCTCAATATCAATTATAGTTTCGCTAATTTTAATACTATCTTTTCCTTTTAAACCTTTTGTCTCAATAAAGACCTTTTTTGATTTCTGGTTTTTATATATTATTTTTGCTCTTCCTTTCTTTTTCGCTGGTCTTTCTTTTTCTCTTATTTTTTTTAAACTATCTAAACAAATCAGTAAAGTTTATTTTTTTGATTTAATTGGCGGTGGAATCGGAGCATTATTAATCGTTCCATTTTTATACGCGCTTGACGCGCCAACCATTGTTATTTTAATTGCCTTTTCAATGGCTCTTTCTTCTTTCTTATTTAGTTTAAATTGTCAAAATCGATTTAAAATAATTTCCGGGGTAGCAACAATTTTTTTATTATGTTTGGTATTTTTTAATTTTTATCATCAGATAATTAAAGTTTCTTTTCTAAAAGGAGAAAAAGAAACAAATTTAATTTATCAAAAATGGTCTCCGGTTGGAAGAGTAACGGTTTCTCCAATGAAAGAAAATACTATCCATGCATGGGGATTAAGCCAAAACTATAAACCTAAAAAATATCCGGAACAATTTCAAATAATGGTAGATGGCGCTGCCGGAACAAATTTAGAAAAAATCACTGACAATTTAGAAAAAGATTTGGAATATTTGAAATATGATATAACTTCCATGGCTTATTATATCGCTCCAAAATCAAGATCTTTAATAATTGGTTTTGGCGGAGGAAGAGATATTTTGACAAGTCTTTTGTTTAACTTTAAAAATATAGAAGGCGTAGAAATAAATCCAGTAATGAAAGAAATTATTTGCAAACGGTTCAAGGATTATTCTGGTAATATTTGCAAAATGAAAAATGTTAAATTGGTTATTGGCGAGGGAAGAAATTATGTAACTCAAAGTCAAACAAAGTATTCTCTTATTCAATTGTCTTTAATAGATAGTTGGGCTGCTACTGTCGCAGGTGCTTACACTTTATCCGAAAACGCTCTTTATACAAGAGAAGCATTTTTAGAATATTTTAAACACTTAGAAGAAAATGGAATATTAACTATTTCTCGGTTTGTTTTTGAACCGCCACAACAAACGTTAAGAGCTCTTTCTCTTTGTCGCGATGCATTGGAAAAAAATGGCGCGCAGAATTTTGGAAAAAATATAATGATATTTAAAACGCCGGTTTTTTACGATAAAAATTTATTTGTAAGTAATTTAATGTGTAAAAAATCTGCTTTTACCGATGAAGAAATTAAAAAAGCTGAAAATATAGCTAAAGAAATGGCTTTTGATATTATTTATACGCCGTTAAATCAAAAGGATAATTATTTTACAAAGTTTATCTTAACAACAGACACAAAACAGTTCTATAAGAATTATCCATTTAGAATTGAACCGCCGACAGACAATGAAGGATTCTTTTTTCACATGTTGAAGTTAAAGGATTTCTGGCGAGTTTTTAATTTTAAAAATATAGAAGGCGGACAATTGCATAATTATTATTCAATATTTATTTTAGTAACTATTTTAATTATCGCTTTTATTCTTTCTGTTTTTTTTATTTTTTTACCTTTATTTTTTCAAAAAGCCAAATTTTTAGTTTCAAAAAAAGAAGTTTTAAAATATATCTTGTATTTTGCATTTTTAGGATTGGGGTTTATGTTGATTGAAATTTCTTTAATTCAGCGATTTAGTATATTTTTAGGTCATCCGATTTATTCTATTGTTATTGCTTTATTCTCAATATTATTATTCAGTAGTATCGGAAGTTTTTTAACCGGAAAATTAAATATTAAAATTTCAAAAGCCATTTTTATTTTAATTTTGATTGGTGTAATTTTCTTAGCTGTCTCTTTTCCTTTCTTTAAAATTCAAGGACCTTTAATCTTAAAATCTTTTTTGTCTATTTTATTTTTAGCTCCGCTGGGTTTATTTATGGGGATGCCATTTCCTTTTGGAATTAGTCTTTTAGATAAAAAGGATCGCCAGCTTATTCCTTGGGCTTTTTGTATAAATTGCGTAACTTCAACAGTGGGTTCTATTCTAGCTCTCATTCTTTATATAAATTCTGGATTTAGAATAACATTTTTAGTTGCTTTGGTTTTTTATCTTTTTGCTATTTTTGTGATAAAAAAATTAAAATAAACTGTCAGAGGTCGAACCTCCGACAGTAAAATTTTGGGGACGTTAAACATAAAATTTCGCTAAAATTTTAATAGTTTTGTAAAGGTCGGATATTTATTTATAAATAAATAAATAAATAAAT
>JBBTVT010000048.1:0-3325 GCA_038078655.1 Patescibacteria group bacterium | reverse complement strand
ATAAATAAATAAATAAATAAATCTATCCTTTAAAAGGAGGAAATAAATTATAAAAATATGTTTAAAAAATTTTTATGTTTCTGTTTAGTTTTTTGTTTTATTTTTTCTTCGGCAATTATAGTCTCTCCTGTTTTAGCTGATAGCAAAGTTTTCTACAAAAATGTAACCTTGACTCTGCAACAGTACAATTTTTGACTTTTTGTGAAATGTGTGATATTTTATAAAATAATTTTATTTATTTTATTATTTTGATCTACAGGTGAATAGGCTGCGTAAGTTAAATCTTCGCAATCTAAAATTTGTAGACCAAAAGAAAGGAATTATATGTTTGAAGAAAAAAACTCTATTCAAAGTTTTGAATTAGAAGTGGGCGGAAAGAATTTAATTATTAAGATTGGCGAATTTGCCAATCAAGCAAATGGATCATGCACAGTTCAATGCGGAGGGACAGTTGTTTTGGCTACGGCCGTTTTAGGAAAAGTTAGAGAAGGAATGGATTACTTTCCTCTTTTGGTTGAATATGAAGAAAAATTTTATGCAGCTGGAAAAATTAAAGGTTCTCGATTTATTAAAAGAGAAGGTCGCGCTACAGATAGCGCTATCACTTCAGCGCGTCTAATTGATCGATCAATTAGACCTCTTTTTGATGAACGAATCAAAAATGATGTACAAATAATTTCTACTATACTTTCTTTTGATCAGGTTAATGACCCAGATGTTCTTTCTATTGTTGCTACTTCTGTAGCTCTTTCTATTTCAGATATTCCATGGAATGGTCCAATTGCTGGAGTACGAGTAGGAATGATAGATAATGAATTTATTATTAATCCTTCTTATGAAGATCGAAAAAAAAGTGAAATAGACATTGTTGTTGCAACTAGAGGGAATAGAGTAACTATGCTTGAAGGTGAAGCAAAAGAAGCAAAAGAAGCAAAAGTTATTAAAGCTATTCAATTTAGTCAAAAATATGTTTCTGAAATCAATCAATGCATTCAAACAATTCAAGAGAAAATAGGAAAACCAAAAAATATAGAAATTTTAAAAGAAGATGAAAGTAAAAAAGTTGAAAAAGAAGAATTACAACAAAAGGTGCAACTTTTTTTAGATAAAGAATTAGAAAATGCTCTTTTTGTGCAAACAATTGGAACGAAAGAGGGAAGAAAAGAAGCCATTGCTTTGTTGCGAAAAAAATTAGAGGAAGAATTGGATGCACAGGAGATTGGAAAAGAAAAGAAAAGTAAAGCGCTTGAAATGATAAAAAAAATGATTGAAATAGAAATCTCTAAAAGAATTTTAGAAAAAGAAGAAAGAGTGGATGGTAGAAAATTAACAGACATTCGATTATTAGAAACAAAAGTAAGTTTATTGCCTTATACTCATGGTTCAGGATTATTTAGAAGAGGACAGACAGAAGTTCTTTCGGTTGTTACGTTAGGCGCGCCTGGAGAGGAACAATTTTTTGATACTATGGAAGAAAAAGGCACAAGAAATTTTATGCATCATTATAATTTTCCTCCTTTTTCTGTTGGAGAAGTAGGCCCATTAAGAGGTCCCGGCCGGAGAGATATTGGACATGGAGCATTAGCCGAAAAAGCTCTTATCCCAGTTATTCCAACCAAAGAAGAATTTCCTTATACAATCAGAGTTGTTTCGGAAGTTCTTAGTTCAAATGGATCTTCTTCTATGGGATCTGTTTGTGGTTCTTCCTTGGCTTTAATGGACGCAGGAATTCCGATTAAAAAAGCGGTGGCTGGTATTGCCATGGGTTTAGCGTCAGAGGAAGAAAATGGTGAAATAAAAAAATATAAAATAATCACTGATTTGCAAGACTTAGAAGATGGAAAAGGCGGAATGGACTTTAAAGTTGCGGGAACAAAAGATGGGATTACAGCTATTCAAATGGATACAAAAACAATGGGATTGACACAAGAAATAATAGAAAAAACCTTTCAACAATCGCTGGAAGCGCGTTATAAAATTTTAGAAGTAATGAACAATAGTATTAATGTCTCTCGTTCAGATCTTTCTCCGCTTGCTCCTCGTGTTGTTTCTTTTAAAATTAATCCAGATAAAATTAAAGATGTTATTGGTTCTGGAGGGAAGATAATTAATGAAATTATTAAGGAAACCGGAGTTACTATTGATATTGAAGACGATGGGACAATATTTGTTTCTTCCGTAAGTAAAGAATCAATGGATAAAGCAATAAAATGGATCAAGGATTTAACACGCGAAGCTGAAGTGGGAGAAATTTTTCAAGGTAGAGTAACAAAGATTTTAGCCTTTGGCGCTTTTGTAGAAATTTTACCCAAAAAAGAAGGGTTAGTGCATATTTCCGAATTAGATAATCGCCGCGTTGAAAAAGTAGAAGATGTGGTTAAAGTAGGAGATGTTATTAAAGTAGAAGTTATTAATATTGATGATCAAGGTCGGATTAATCTCTCTCGTAGAAAAACATTAAATAAATAATTTTTAATTGCTTTATGTTGCAACAGAACAAAATAAAAAATGATAAAAATATTATTTTAAAAAAATTTAAAATTAATAAAATAAAACAAGAAATTAAAATGACAATGCCTAAAACAGAAATGATGGATTATATTAATGAAACGATAGACAAGAAATTAGAAAATTTTGAATTAAGATATATGGTTTTGTTGCGACAAATAAATAAAAAAATAAATAGAATAGCGGAACTTGGCTTAAAAAAAAAGGATGTTGAAGAAATTTATGAAATGGCGCCATTTGCAAAAATATCCAAAAAAAATATCCACAATCAATGTCGTGGATAAATAAAATAATGGTGGACGATGTAGGATTCGAACCTACGACCTCCTCGGTGTAAACGAGGCGCTCTAACCAGCTGAGCCAATCGTCCCAATTTAAATATTGTTTTCTAAGGATTAGAAATTGTTGCGATAAATTTAAAATTTGTTTGGTGGGCAGGGAGGGATTCGAACCCCCGAAGGCGAAGCCAACTGGTTTACAGCCAGTTCCATTTGACCGCTCTGGTACCTACCCATAAGTTTTATTAACTTAGCATAAAATTAATTTAAAAACAACCTGGGTAAAATTATTGTTGAATTTTTTTAAAAAATGATTAAAATAGAAAGTGTAATTTATCAAAAACTAAAGGTCGAATTCTTGATAAATTTTATTGATAAAAAAATATTTTTATTTTTTAGAAATTAAAAATTTATGAACAAAAAAACTTATCTTATAATTGGGATTGTATTAGCAATTATTATTGTAATTATTGCAATTTTCTCACTTCAAAAACCTAATGTTACAGCACCAACAACAGAAATTACAGTAACCCCAGAAA
>JBBTVT010000047.1:0-5144 GCA_038078655.1 Patescibacteria group bacterium | reverse complement strand
TAGTTTTTTCTTTTTTGGGATCAAAATTTTTAATTACATTTTCTGACAAAGTGGTCTTGCCAACTTGTCTTGGGCCGACAATAATAATAATTTTTCCCTTATAAAAACTATTTTGAATTTGATTTTTTATAATTCTTTCATACATAAAAATTAAATATAATTTAGTGATTACATTCCCTATATTATATCAAATTTAGGGATTTGTCAAATCTAAATAGGTAATTGTCGGGCAATATGATAATGTCCTAGTTGAGCAAAATAGGATATTTCTTTTTTAACATCTTTGGCGTTTTGTACCAAGAGTATTACGTTAGATTCTAGAGTGAAAGCTTATGATATCCATTTTCTTATTTCTTTTGCATTTATTTTTCGACGGCTTGCAATAATTTTTCTTTTTTTAAAGATTAAAGGTAATTGTTTAAAAAAATTCCAAAGAGCTTCTTTAAGAGTTGGGAATTCAAAAATTAACATAAAAACAATTTTTTTTAATTCATAAAAAGCAATCCATGGAAAATCTAAAATAAAATTCTTTAAAAATTCATTTTTTATTAACATAAAAAGATGATTTTTATAAGAAAGAAAATTTCTCCATTTGTTTTTATTTTTTCTATTCAAGGCTACGCTCACATCGTTTAAATTTTTTTCTCCCCTTAACGTTCGATCGTGATACGCTTTTGCTTGCGGTAAAAAAAATATTTTCCAACCGTAAGCTCGTAAACGCAAAGAAATATCTATGTCTTCTTTGTATGCGACAAAATCCTCGTCTAAATATTCTGGCATTTTATTGCTTAATTTAATTTCTACATCTTTTAATGCTTGAGAATTAAATATAGAACAAGCGCCAGTTACCCCAAATATTTCTTTTGTTTTATTAAATTGCCCTTTATCTTCTTCCCCTTGTCCAATTTCAACTGCTCTACGATTTCTAAACATTTTAATTCCAGCTGAATCTATAATATTAGTTTTTTTATTTTTTTCAAAATCCCAACGATAAATCTTACCCATTAATGCTCCTATTTTTTGATGAGTTTTTAAAAAATTTACAATTTCCTCTAAATAATTTTTTTCTAAAACAATATCTTGATTTAACATTAAAATATATTCACTATCTTTAATTACTTCGCGAATTGCTTGATTATACCCTCCGCAAAATCCTGTATTTTCTTTATTCTCAATTAATTTTAATTTTTCATTTGTTAAATATAAATTATAATTTGATTTAATATATCTTATTGTATCATCGGCTGATCCATTATCAATAATTAAAACTTTAAAATCCTGAAAACTTTGATCAAAAATAGATTCTAAACAATATGGAATATATTTTTTCCCATTCCACGTGACAAGAATTATTGAAATTTTTAACATAAATAGATATAATAAATTTATAATTTTTCCACCTTAACCTTTATTTCACCTTCGCCTATATTAGCAATTTTTTGAAAAGCTGTTTTTGTTAAGTCAATTATTCTATCTGGATGTTTTAATTTATTTGGTCCAAAATCATTCACAATCACTATTACCGATTTTTTATTTTGTAAATTTGTTACTTTTAATCTAGTTCCCTTAGAATAATTTGGATGTGCGGCCGCTAATTCTTTGCACCACTTTGGGCAATACCAGCTAGCCATTCCAACAACTGATTCTATTTTCTTTTTAGGTTGAACAACTTTTTCTTTAACATTTTTTTTAACTTCTTTCTTTTCAATTTTTATTTTTTTATTAGGTATTGTTTTTTTTGTTTCTTTAATTTCTTCTTGTTTAATTTGTGGCGCCTCATTAATTTTGCTAACACTTATTTTAACTTTATCAAAATTAAATGAATTAGAAATTACTTTTACATCCTCGTCAATACTAATTATATTTTGATCCTCTACTTCAGAAATTTGATCCAATGGATATATAACAAAAAAAGAATAAAAAAACAAACTGAATCCAGCCAAAAAACAAAATCCAAAAACTCCCCAGGAAATAATATTTTCAAATTGTTTTTTTATAAAAAACATTTTATACTAAAAAAATAAAAAATAAACTTATTGTTTATATTTTTGCAGGTGTAGTGTAGCGGTAACACGCTTCCTTCCCAAGGAAGAAACCGAGGGTCCGAATCCCTTCACCTGCTCCATGCCCCTTTAGCTTAATTGGTAGAGCAACGGTATCGTAAACCGTAGATTACTGGTTCAACTCCAGTAAGGGGCTTTGTTAATATTAAATAAATTTATAAATTTTTACTTTTTTAAGTTCTTCATCTAGCCAATCCCTTAAATCTTTTGGTGCAATTAAATTTTCTATTTTTTCTTGCAAAATCATTTGCTTTATTGCTTTTTCCTTAAATTGATTAAGATTCCAATCGTATAAATTTTTTATTATTTTTTTAAATTGTTGTTCAGAACCAACTTGATTAATAATCTCTTGAATTTTTTTATCTATTTCTTTTTTGCCAATTACAATTCCATTTTTTTGAAGGGTTTTAGAAATAAGATAATCTTCTATCATCATATTAAAAGTATTTTCTTCTATCATTTTATCTGAAAGAATTTGAAAAGTTGAATCATTTTGTTTTTGTTTTTGAAAAAAAAGTTTAACTGCTTTTAAATTTTCTTGAAATTCAGAATATCTTATTAAACCAAGATTATTTATTTTTTTATTATCAATAATAGCTATTGGATATGGAATAATTTTAATTATTTTCATTGTTTCTTTATTGTTCCAATGATATTTATACAATCCAATTCCAAAAATAATTAAAAATCCAACAAAAAAACAAAAAATAAATACAGTAAATAAAAATATATATTTACTAAATTTATTTGATTTTTTTATTTTTTGTTTTCCGTTTTTTTCTTTTTCTATTAAACGATCTGGTTTTTCTTTAATAATATTTAAAATTATTTCTCTCCATTTTGTCCATTTTTCTTGCGGATTATCTGTCATAAAAGCAAAAAATTATTTTGAAAAATATTCCCACCATTTTATTGGATTAATAATCTTTGAATTATTTTCTTTAGTATCTTTGTTATTTTCAGAATTTATATCTATAGATTTATTTTCTATTTTTTTTGAAGCTCCCGTTAAAATAACGACTTGTTCATTTGGTTTTTTCATTCCCAATTCTAGTCTAGCTTGTTTTTCTTGAAAAGATTCTGTTTCTAAATATTCAATTAATTCTTTTGTTTGAATTTTTTTTTCTTCTAATTTTTTAATTTCTTGTTTTAGACTGCTCACCTCTTTATTAATTTTATAATATCTATAGCTTTCTTTTCCAAAAGAAACAAAACAAAATATTAAAATAATTATACCTAAAAAGAAAAAAAATGGAGAAGTGTATATTTTTCTCCAAAATAAATTTTCATTTTTTATCATATTAATCATTATACATCAAAACAATTTATTTATCCACTTTAATTTTTAAAAAATTTTATTAAAATATATTCTATATGAAAAAAAAGACTATGCATAAATTATTTTGGCTTATTGTTGGTATCATTGTTATTTTCTCAATGCTTATAACGTTGATAGCTCCCGCCTTTATTAATTTTTAAATTTACTTTTTTATTACAGCGATAAAAGCTTCTGGTGGAATATTAATTTTTCCACGATTTTGCATTTTCTTTTTTCCTTTTTTTTGTTTTTCTAATAACTTTCTTTTTCTAGTCACATCGCCACCATATAATTTTGCAATTACATCTTTACGAAAAGCTGAAATTTTTTCCGCCGCAACCACTTTCCCTCCAACAGTAGCTTGTATTTTTACTTCAAACATTTGTCGTGGCAAAACCTTTTTCAACGATTCTACTATTTTCCGTCCAGCCTGATAAATTTCATCTCTATAAATAATTGAGGTTAAAGCCTCTATTGTTTCATCGGCAATAACAATATTTAGTTTTACTACATCACAGGGCCGATACTCACAAAAATTATAATTTAAAGAAGCGTAACCTTTGCTTACGCTTTTTAATTTATCATAAAAATCAGTCAATAATGAAGTAAGTGGCATTTCGTAACACAAAATCACTCTATTGTTTGACAAGTATTCTGTATTTTTATAAATCCCTTTTTTCTCTTGGCATAATTGCATTATCAATCCTAAAAATTCTAAGGGGGTAATTATATCTACTCTTGTCCATGGTTCTTCAATACGTTCAAGCTGACTATGCTCTGGTAATTCTTGCGGAGAATGAATAATAATTTCTTTGTTTTTTTGAATTTGTTGCATCATGCTTATTTTTTTATAAAATTAAATTTGTAAAATTACTTTATGTTTTTTCAATGTTTTTTTCTCCTTCATACGCTTATATTCCAGATATTAGCAAAGACAAATAAAAATAGTTCCTTTGCAGTAAAAGGAAAAATATTTCAAAATTAAGCAATTTAAAAATATTTTTTTATCTTGTTATGCTAATTGTTGCATCTTGTTCAGCATCAGGAGCCACCACTGTAATTCTACCATTGGCAGATTTTTTAATTTCGTATCCCGCTCCATTGGTTGAATTTCCAGTTGGATCATAAGGCATACCGACAATATATTTTTCATTTGCAGTTAAAACTCCTAAATCAATTAAATCTGTACATGTAGCGGTTCTACAAATTTCTGTTTGAGTAGTGGTAATAGTGCTTGGGATAGTGCCATTATTATCTATTGCATATTGATATACAGCATTAAGAATAGTATTAACATCTGCTTGACGTTGAGCATTGCGAGCATTACCTAATTGTTTATTCGGATTTATTGCCAAGATAACAATACCAGCCAAAATAGCAATTGCTGCGACAACCAATAAAATTTCCAACAAAGTAAAACCTTTTTTATTTTGTATTTTTCCCATAAATTTTATTAAATTAAAAATAAATTTTTAACAAAACTAACATTTCGACCTTTTAAAATATTAAAAAAAATCGCTATAAAAAAATAGCGATCATTGTTTTTGATTTTTAAAATTTAAATTAAAAATTTTCTCCATGTATATTGCTATACAAAATTTTTTTAAATTTTTCATTTTTTTAAATTCAAATTTATATTTTTAACACCCAAATTTAATTTAAAATAACATTTTTTTAAATTAAGTCTATGATTGTATTGTTAACAACCAAACTTCATTACACAAAAATAACAAAAATTAAAAGGCAACATTGGAAGTCGGACT
>JBBTVT010000046.1:0-1013 GCA_038078655.1 Patescibacteria group bacterium | reverse complement strand
TAGTTTGACCCGGAGTTAGAGAAATTTCTCCCTCAAATAAACTTTTTGAAATAACAGCATTTGTGCAACCACTTGTGCCTGTATCAGTAATTTCCCATCTTACAGGTATTCCAACTTTTACTTTTAAATATTTCGGATCATAACCAGAACTTGAAGCGTCCATTTTTAAGATTTGTTTGCCATTAACAATTTGTGGCAATCCCTCTTCATTATTTTTTGCAACGCTGGAAGATTTGGAAAAAATAGTTCCTAAATCGTTAAGGCTAGAAATTCCCAAAACATTTAGTTGAAAATTTATATTATAAAGAGCAAAAAATAAAACCAAAATTCCTGCAATTTTCAAAAATCGTTCAGATGAATGAGTTTTTTGAGAAAATTTAACACTAGACAAGCCGATGAAAAAAAGCATTGGCAAAGTTCCTAATGCGAATAAAAGCATAATCAAACCTCCTTGAATTGCGCTGCCGGAAATTAAAGCTAATCCTTGAGCTGTTATAGTAAAACCACAAGGTAGAAAAAAAGTGGAGGCGCCCATTAAAAATGGCATATATTTTCCTTGAAACTTAGTTTCATCCGCAATGCGTCTGGTTATAAATTTTGGCATTGTGAATTGAAATTTTCTGAATGCTCTGAAACCCAACATCTGAAAAGCCAAAAAAATCATTATGATAGAAACAATAAGCACTAAAATCGGTCCAAAATTCAAAGATAAATTTAATTTGCTACCAATAACTCCTATAATCGCCCCTAAAACTCCGTAAGAAATTATTCTGCCAGCGTTAAAAATTAAATGTGGTTGAATTTTTTTCCAAGTAGAGTCTGTGTTAGCATATAATTCAGTCCATTGTTTTGACATAGAAAGAATTATCCCGCCAACCAAGGCCGCGCAACTGGAAATTCCAGCCACAAGTCCAAATACAAAAAATATAGGCAAAGATGATTTTGAATTAACATTTATTAATTCTGATAATCCTAATTTAGTTAATCCAATGAAGCCAAAAATAATCAATAAT
>JBBTVT010000045.1:0-1192 GCA_038078655.1 Patescibacteria group bacterium | reverse complement strand
GCACCAAACTAAAAAATTTTATGGATACATTAAAATTTCTCGCGCAATTTTCCAAAATTGAAGATTATCTTATTTCAATTGCTCCAGCTTTTGATAAAAAACAAGGAATTTTTCTTTTAATTCAATATTTGCAATCGGAAAATTTAATTACAGATAGCATAGCCAGCGATTTAGATGATATTCTTCAATTAAGAAATAAAATTGTAAATTCACAAATTGGAAAATTTATTTTGACTTTAGAGAATATTGATAAAATTCAAAAAATTAAGCAAGTTTTAAATATATGAATGAAAGAAAATCTTTTGAGGATTGTTTAATTCCCAATCAAGTAGAACGAGAATTAACATCTAAAGAGTTGCGGGAAAAATTGCGAGACCCTTCGTATTTACCTACTCATGAAGATATATTATGTGCTTTTAAAAAAAAAGGGCCTTTTTCACATGAATGGAGTAATTTTCTTTTCAATGAAGAAAATCCTGTTTATGAACTTTTAAATAAGGAATTTATTGATGCTTTTGGTGATTATTTAATTCAACGGGTTGAAAATTTTAGTGTTACCGAAAATGAACCTTTAACAATTTTAGAGGTTGGTGCAGGGAATGGTCGCTTAACTTATTTTTTACAACAAAAATTTGAGCAAAAAATTCCTGGAAAAGTAAAAATTGTTGCTACCGATTCTGGGGCATGGGAATTAAAAGCATTTTTTCCAGTAGAACAACTTAATCACAAGAAAGCTCTAGAAAAATATCAGCCTAAAATTGTTATATTTTCTTGGATGCCATATGAAGAAGATTATACGGAAGATTTTCGTGTTACAAAAAGCGTAGATGAATATATTCTTATCGGCGAAGCTGATGGTGGATGTTGTGGTGATAGAGAAAAAACTTGGGGGTTAGATCAGACATCTGGCAATAAGCAAAAAAAGAGATATAAAAGTCCATTAGCTCCATATGAAGTTGATGGTTTTGAACGTATAAATGTTGATGAAACAACAGCGCTTCAGATTTCACGATCAGACAATGACCTATTTAAAAAAGGTTATCATCATTCAGAAACAGTATCTTTTAGACGAAAAAAATTTGATGTTAAATGAATAACTTTATAAAAGTTTTTTAGGGCAATTAGCTCAGTTGGTTAGAGCGTCTCGGTGACATCGAGAAGGCCAGAGGTTCGAATCCTCTATTGCCCACCA
>JBBTVT010000044.1:0-1170 GCA_038078655.1 Patescibacteria group bacterium | reverse complement strand
AGAATATGCTGCCAATAAATTTTTAAGGTTTGTTTTGTAAGATTTTTCATAAAAATTTATTTTATATATTCACGTTCTAAAATTTTAAAACCATTCATAATTGCATCGCATAAAAAATCTTCTAATTGACTAGAATCATTTTTGGTTTGCGCTTTATAAAGATAAGTATAATAAAGTTGTTTTTGTTCTTGGCAAATAATAGCTGGCGCAAGATTCGCCTGAAGAAGCATTGCATTTATTAATAAACGGCCAACACGACCATTACCATCAGAAAAAGGATGAATTTGTTCAAATTGACTATGAATATTAGCTGATAAATAAACAACATCTTTGGTTATTTTTTTAATTTTTGAAATAATCGTCGGTATCAGTTCAGGAATTTTTAAATAATTAGCGGTTGCTAAATTAATTCCAACAATTCTAACTCCATGTTGACGATATAAGCCTGCGTCTGATCTAATGCCATTCATAAAAATGCTATGAAGTTTCAAAATAAAAGCTTCGTTAATTTTTTCTTTTTTAAAAATATAATCAAAAAGATAATTTAATGCTGTTTGATGATTCTTAGCCTCTAACTGTTCAATTAAGCTTTTATTCGGCAAAGCAATGTTATTAAATAAAATAGCTGCCGTATCTGGTTCGGACAATGTACTGCCTTCAATACGGTTACTGTTGTATGTTAGTTTAAGAACAAGCTGATTATAAATATCAGGATTGGATAAAATTTTAGTAATAATACTTTTATATTTAAGTGATTTTTGGCGTAGTATTTGTTTTTTAGCTATTAATTGATTGACAGGAATGATTTTTTGACCTGTTATTTCAAGAAATAATTCATTAATAATAGCTTGCATTTTTGTTCGAGGGGTAGATTTGTTTGTCCACCAACTATTAAAAGCAACAAAAGACACTCCAAATTTTTCAGCTAATTTAGTTTGAGTTAAGCCAAGCATTTTTTGAATAATTTCAAGTTTTTGGCGAATGGTCATAAATTTATAATTATATAATCAGATTAACAAACTTTATAAAGTTAGTCAAAATTGCAAAAGTTTATAAAGTTATTTTATTGTATTGAGAGAAATAGGTTCTTCAGACAATTCTGTGGGTAGATAGTGATTTTAAATTTACAATTTCGTAGGGGCGACCGTTGCGGTCGCCCTGGGCGCGGGC
>JBBTVT010000043.1:0-1106 GCA_038078655.1 Patescibacteria group bacterium | reverse complement strand
GTTGGAACTCCTGGGGCAGGAATTGACACAGAAAATAATGTTGTTGTTTATAAAAATAAACTTTATGTCGGAACAAATGATGGTCATCTTTATCGTTATGATGGCGGAACAACTTGGATAAGCGTTGGCAATGCCAGCGACACAGATAGTATAACTGCTCTTGGAATATTTAATGGACGTATTTTTGTTTCAAAAGGAATTGGGGCAGGGCTAACTGTTTATGACTATAATGGTTCAAATTGGACTAACCATGGATATCCTGCAGGTGCCATAAACGCATTTAATTTTTTAATTGAATATAACGGCAATCTTTATGCTGGGGATCAAGCGGATAATAATACTACTGGACAAATTTATCGTTATGATGGAGGAATAACATGGACAAGCATAGGGACTGTTGGTTATTCAAATTATTTGCTTGATGGAGAAGTTTATAATGGTAAATTTTACACAGGAAAAAGTACTCATTGGTATTCTTATCAAACTGAACCAATGTTTGCTGTTGCCGATAGAGGCGATATTAGAGCTAATGGAAAAGCGATTATTGACGACAATATGGATGTCAATGGCGATATATTTGTTGATGGAACGATTAATACAAATAGCAAATTAAATATTGGTAGCACTGTTCTTTATTCTTCTAGTGGTGAGGGTTGGTGGGCAGATGCAGCCGGAAACGTTACTCTACAAACTCCTCATGATCTTGCGACAAATGAATGGATATTTTCTAGTCAAAACATTAATGCCAATAAAACTTTGCGAGTTGATATGGAAAGATTAACCAAAAATTTAGATAAAATTTTTGGCGGAAAATATGTTTTTGAAAATGGTCAAGATTATTTCACTCAAGAAAGTCCTTTCAAATTTTCAATTGATGGTGATGGTAATTTAACAATGGAACAGGTTAAAGCGAAAAAAGTCATCACGGAAGAAATTGAAATGAAGGACAAAGCAAGCGGTGAGACTTGGTGCACTTTTATTGAAAATGGTGAATGGAAAAAAGTTAAAGGAAATTGTGGTCAACCAATTATAGAATCAGCGCCAATTATAAATTCAGCGCCAGCGCCAGCAATAGAACCAACACCAACAACCACAACAGAATCTGC
>JBBTVT010000042.1:0-6577 GCA_038078655.1 Patescibacteria group bacterium | reverse complement strand
TTTTTTAATAATTGAGGTTTTGCCAACGTCAGATGGACCTGAAATGACAAATAGCATAATTAAAATGATTAAAATTTTCATTGTTCCTGAGAGGAATCGAACCTCTATCTAGAGCTTAGGAGTCTCTCGTTCTATCCATTGAACTACAGGAACATATTTAATTATTCTAATATGAGTTTAATTTATATGCAATGTTATATGTTGGTCAATGTTTGGATATTTAATCTCTAAACATTTTTGAACTTGAATATATATTAATTTTTTTTTGACATTTTTATTTTGTTATATTATGATTGGTTCGTTAAATTTATTTATTTTATATTATTTATTTATGTTAACTATTCGATTATCACGTGTAGGAAAGAAAAAACAACCTAGCTATCGATTAATTGTTTCTGAAAATGCTAGAGATCCATGGGGAAAAGCTTTAGAGTTTTTAGGCGATTATAATCCTCGAACTAATCCATCCACAGTTAATTTAAAAACGGAGCGAATTAAATATTGGATTTCTAAGGGAGCGCAAACTTCAACAACAGTACATAATCTTTTAATTAATAAAAAGGTTATTGAAGGATCAAAAATAAAAGCTGACAGTACAAAAAAGAAAAAAGAAGAAAAAAAGTAATAACTGTAAAGGCTTTAGACTAATAAATTTAAAAAATATTTATAAATTTAAATAAATTGTCGCAGAAATTTTTAATGAAAATTTTTACTATTTTGCATTTTTCACTTTACGTTTTACGTTTTTAATATGGATAAAGATTACATCATTCAAACTTTAAAAAAACAAATAGAAAAATTTGAACCAGAAGTTTTTACTGAAAAGGTAGGAACGGTTTTAGAGATAGGGGACGGAATTGCAAAAGTTTCTGGCCTTTTGGATGTAAAAATGAGCGAGATGGTAGAATTTCCTAATCAAATTTTTGGGGTTGTTCTAAATTTAGAACAGGATTCAGTGGGGGTAATTATTTTGGGAGAATACAAAAATATTAAGGAAGGCGATGTTGTAAAATCAACAGGAAAAATTTTAGAAATTCCAGTAGGCGATGTTTTGATTGGTAGAATTGTAAACGCATTAGGAGAACCGATTGATGGTCAAGGGAAAATTGAAACGGAAAAATTTTATCCGATTGAAAAAATTGCCCCAGGAGTTATTGCTAGAAAATCGGTCAATGTTCCATTACAAACAGGAATTAAGGCTATTGACTCAATGATTCCAATTGGCAGAGGACAAAGAGAATTAATTATTGGAGATAGACAAACAGGAAAAACAGCTTTGGCAATTGATACAATTATTAATCAAAAATCAGTTCCAGAAGAGGCAAGACCTATTTGTATTTATGTGGCGATTGGACAAAAAGAATCAAAGATTGCCAAAATGGTTGCTAAATTAGAAGAAAAAGGAGCAATGGAATACACAATTATTTTGACTGCTTCCGCTTCTGATTCTGCTGCTTTACAATTTATTGCTCCATACGCTGGTTGCGCAATAGGAGAATATTTTATGGATTGCGGAAAAGATGTTTTGGTGATTTATGATGATTTGTCAAAACACGCTTGGGCATATCGACAAATTTCTTTGTTATTACGTCGACCACCTGGACGAGAAGCATATCCAGGCGATGTTTTTTATTTGCATTCTAGATTATTGGAGCGCGCTTGTCGATTAAATGAAGAAAATGGTGGTGGATCTTTGACTGCATTGCCAATTATTGAAACGCAATCGGGCGATGTTTCTGCTTATATTCCTACAAATGTTATTTCAATTACTGATGGTCAAATTTATTTAGAAAGTGATTTATTCTATCAAGGAATTCGTCCGGCTGTAAATGTTGGTCTTTCGGTATCTCGTGTTGGTTCTTCTGCGCAAACCAAAGCAATAAAAAAAATTGCTGGAAAATTGAGGCTAGAGTTAGCGCAATTTAGAGAATTGGCTGCGTTTGCTCAATTTGGACAAGACTTAGACGAAATAACAAAAAATCGAATTGAACGAGGAAAACGTTTGACTGAAATTTTAAAACAAGGACAATTTGAACCAATGCCAATTGAGCATCAGGTGGCAATTATTTTTGCGGCAACTCAAGGATTTCTTGATAATATTCCAGCTGAGCAAATTAAAATATTTGAAAATAAATTTCACGAATATTTAAAAATAGAACAAAAAGAATTATTAAATGAAATTAAAGAGAAAAAAGAATTGACAGAAGAAATTGATAAAAAATTAAGAGAAATAATTGAAGAATTTAAGAAGAGTTTTAATGTTAAGGTTTAAAAAAGAAAAATTAAAATAAATCTCAAACCAGGATTTATTTTTTTTGAAAAAAATAAAAAAAGCCTCTTTTTTATGAGAGGCAAAGGAGGAAAAATGGAAAAGTTTTTTGTTTTCATTTCCATTATAATAATGGAAATTTTTGTTTCCTCTGTGGTTAGAGCAGAGGAACAAATTTTTCCTCTGATTAATCTTGAAAAAGATTGTTCAGAGGAATTAGATCTGGTGTTATCTGGAGAGATAACGCCTGATTATAAAAATTTTTTGTTATTATTTTTGTCGGAAACGACAATAATAATAACAAATGGGAGAAGTAACAACGATGAGTTGCTACTTTTTCCCCAAAAATTTTTTTTTCTCCTATCCCCTTATAAAAGGGTGGGAGAAGGGGAGTTTTTTATACTCCCATAAAAAAAATAAAACAAGGGGTGAAGTTGACTTTTTTAAGTTGCCTGCACACCCTTTTTTATTTAATAAGCACAAATAAACTAGTGTATTTGCTTGACATTCTTGTAATTTAACGTATACTTACAACAAATTAGGGGATGTTTAAAATCGATGAAAAAGTTCTTTAAAAATTTGCTGGTTGTCCGGCAAGACATAAAAATGCCAAAAAATAATAAATGCCAAATTTATTAATCAGGTAAAAGAAAAAGCGGTTGCTTTTGTCAACTCTTTAACTTTGACTCCTGTATTCGTTACAGCTTAATTAATTTTAATCTGTTTCCATCCAACTATTGATGTCTAATAAATAGACCTGGATGTCATCTTTTAGGCTAGATAAATTTTTTTGTCTTAAATTAATTTATCAAAATTTATTAAGACTAGAGTAAATGATATTTGTTTATTTTTTTCATTTATTTCAAAATTTTAAATAAACTATACCAGTAGAAAATTTTTAAATATTTTTTCAGACAGGGGTGAAAATCCCCTCATCTCCACCAAAAAATAGCAATATGATGAAATTATTAACGAAGCGCGATTTGATTATGCGATAGACAAATTTATTATTGAAAAAAAATAAAAAATATAAACTTGGATTTTAAAAAGAATCAAATTATTTTAGCTTATTTTTTTGGTTCTGATGCAAAAGGGACTCTCATAAAGAATTAGATATTGGAATTTTATTGTGCAGGTCCAGAAACATAATTGACACTTTTTAAAAATATGATAATAATATTAATTATATTTAAATATAATTAAAATTCTATGAAAATGAAATCGCATAAATCAGTAACAAAACGTTTTAGTAAAACTAAAACAGGGAAAATTTTGCATCGCACTTGCGGACAAGATCATTTTAATGCGCGTGAAAAGGGCAAAACAACTAGAAATAAACGACAAGACAAAGTATTATCCCCAGCTTTTCAAAAAGCTTTAAAAAAATTGCTTTAATTTTTTATTTTATCTCATGAGAATTTATCGTAATAAATTTGCTGTATCAAAAAGACAAAAATTTTACTACAAAAATGAAAAAATATTTGCTCCAAAGGTGAAATTAATAGATGAACAAGGTCAATTTGTTGGAGTCATTTCTACCAAAGAAGCGTTAATAATGGCGCGAGAACGGGGATATGACTTAGTAGAAATTTCCCCAAAAGAAAATCCTCCAGTGGCAAAATTTTTAGATTTTGGACAACTTCAATATGAAGAGAAAAAAAGAAAGAAAAAAGAAAAAGCTGAACAAAAAATTTTAGAAATGAAATCAATTAGATTGAGTTTGCGGATTAGTCAACACGATTTAGAAACAAAAATAAAACAGGTTCAGAAATTTTTTGAAAAAAAATATAAAGTAAAAATAGAAATGAATTTAAAAGGCAGAGAAAGGCAACATGTTGATTTGGCAATACAAATTATTCAAAAGTTTATTGAACAATTGGGAGAAAAAATTGTTATTGAACAACCAATATCGAGTCAGGGCGGTCGTTTATTTGTTATAGCAAAAGGCGAATAATTTTTATAATAATAAAAAATTACAGAGACTAAATGGCTGTAATTTTTTATTGCATTAAAATAATTTTATATCAAAAATATGGCTGAAGAAGTAATTTTAAGATTTGATAATGTGTCATTTGAATATCTACATAAAAAACCTATTTTAAATGAGGTTAATTTTAGTGTTCGCAAGGGTTCAAAAATTACTTTAATGGGTCAGAACGGCGCAGGTAAAAGTACGCTTTTTAATTTAATTAAAGGAGATATTCAACCAAAAAATGGAAAAATATCTATTACTAATAATGCAACTATTGGTACAGCAATGCAAGTTGTTGACAGAAAAGATTTTGATTTAACAATAGAAGAATATTTTGCTAAAGCTTTTGAGGTAGTACTTCCTGACATTAGAAGTAAAATTAGTAAAGCAATGGAAGCTGTTAATTTAATTATACCAATAGATAGAAAAGTAGGATTGCTTTCTGGTGGACAAAAAGCTAGATTGTTGTTGGCGTTTGCTTTGATAAAAAATCCAGATATTTTATTGTTAGATGAACCGACAAATAATTTAGATCAAACTGGAATTGAGCATTTAATTACATTTTTAATAATGTACGAGAAGACGGTCATTGTTATATCTCATGATGCTGATTTTTTAAATTGTTTTACCGATGGTGTTATTTATCTTGATATTTTTACTAAAAAGCTTGAAACTTATGTAGGGGATTATTATTCAGTAGTTGAAGAAATAAATAAAAGAATAGAAAGAGAAATAAAGAAAAATGCTCAATTGGAAAAACAAATTCAGGATCGCAAAGAAAAAGTTAATTTTTTTGCGAACAAGGGTGGAAAAATGCGAAAATTAGCAAAAAAATTAAAAGAAGAAACGCAGGAAATGGAGGAAAATAAAGTAGATATTAGAAGAGAAGACAAAACTATTAGAGATTTTACAATTCCAATGCAAGATATTGTTGGGAATATTGTAACCATAAAATCAATAAAAATTATTAAAGATCATCAACCAGTGATTAAAAAAATAGACAAGGTATTAACAAAAAATATTAGAATGTTGATTTCTGGTCCAAATGGGATTGGTAAAACAACTTTATTGCAAGAATTGGTGAACAATAAAAATGAAAATATTAAAATATTAGATGGAGTTTGCGTGGGATATTATAGTCAAGATTTTGCTAATTTAAATTTCAATGATACTGTTTTTGATTCTTTACAAAATATTTTGGCAGATGGAATTTTAGAACAAGAAATGAGATCAATCGCTGCTGGTTTTCTTATTACTGGTGATTTAATGGAACGCAAGATTTCTCATTTATCTGAAGGACAAAAAGGTTTATTGTCTTTTGCTAGATTGGTATTAATGCGACCAGGATTATTAGTTTTAGACGAGCCAACAAATCATATTAATTTTAGACATATCCCAGTAATTGCTAAAGCATTAGATGAATATAAGGGCACAATGATTTTAATTAGTCATATGCCTGAGTTTGTAGAGAAAATAAAAATAAATGAATATCTTGATTTGAGCAAACTTTAATTTTTTATGTAAGTTAGTTTTTTAATTGTTTTTCATTGCTCTTTCAATTTTTCTTTTTACTTCTCTTTTTTTAATATCCTCTCTTTTGTCATATTTTTTCTTTCCTCGCGCCAGACCAATTTCACATTTAATTATTTTCCCCTTGGTATATACCTTTAATGGTAATAATGTTATGCCGGGGGTTTTTAATTTTCCAATTAAAGAATTAATCTCTCTTTTTTTTAAAAGAAGTTTTCGCGATTGTGTTGGTTGATAATTTTTTTGAATATTTTTTGCTGACGCGTAAGCAGAGATATGACAATTGGTTAGCCAAACAAATGGCAGAGAAGATTTTGAAATAATAGCAGAAAGAGGTTTTTCTGGCATTTTAGAATCTAGGGAAATATAGCTTCCTTTAAGATTAATTTGACCCTTTTTAATCGCCTTTACTTCTGGACCAGTCAAAACAATTCCAGCCTCAAATGTTTCTAAAATTTGATAATCGCGATTGACATATTTATTTATAGCAATAATAGGCATAAAATGTTATTCATAAATTTTTTTGTAAAGTTTAATCCAATCATTAACTGAAAGTTCTTGAGCGCGAATTTTAAAATTAAAATTTAATTCTTGAAAAATTTTTTCTAATTTTTCCTCATTAATTTTATTTAAAATTTTTTTTAAATTATTTTTTAATTGTTTTCTGCGATTTGCAAATCCAGCTCGCGCTAAATTAAAAAAATCTTTTTCGTTTATTTTTTTATCTATTTTTTGTAACACTATTTTTATTATTGCTGAATCTACTTTTGGTTTAGGCCAAAAACTATTTTTAGAAACAATGCTAA
>JBBTVT010000041.1:0-1225 GCA_038078655.1 Patescibacteria group bacterium | reverse complement strand
GTTTTACCACTTGAAGACATCCCAGCGATTTGGGAATACAAAAAAATAAAAAAAGAAAGAGGATAAAAAAGAGTTAAGTTTCTTTTAAAAATAAAGGGGACTGTCCCCAAAAAATATCCCTAATAAACTGCATAGCTAAACGAAAAGAATGACCTGTTTTTAAATTTAGCCAGTTTTTGATTATTTTTTGTTAATTTATTCAAAATAGATTCAATTTATTTATTTTTTTATGATGCAAGAAAAATTTTCACCCATAAAATTTCCAGAAGAGTCACATTTTTTACCAGAAGAAGAACAAAAAAAATTTTTATCAAAGAAAGAACAAGAAGAATATAATTTGTTAACGCTGATTTCGAATTATCAAGAAGAAAAAGATTTTTATAAAAAAAAGAAATGTTTAGATTTATTAAAACGAGAATTAGAAAAAAATGAATTAAGCGAAGATTTGAAATCTTTTTTAATTAAAGAATTTGAAATACCAGAAGAATATTTTAAAGAACCATTTGATATTGAAAAAATATTAAGTTGTTTAATTTTAAAACCTGAAAAAAATACAATAACAACTGAATTAAATGAGTCAAAAGAAAAAAAAGAAAAATCGCAACAAATATATATTATTAAAATAGACACTGTAATAACTCCACCAGATACGCAAGAAATGCAAATAACAGAACAAGATGGAAGTTTTAAAGAAAAACAAATTATAAATAGAGAGGGAATGTTGATAAAATTATTAGAAGAAAATAATATGGCAAGCGATGAGTATTTTTGCGCGCAAGGAAAAACAGGAAAACAAATGATGAGAAAAGAGGAATATAAAATGTTTGTTATCCCATCTTTGGGAAAAATGGTTTTAATTTGCAATGAAGAAGGGAATGTTACTTTTGTGATTAATGAAAAAATAGAAGCGCCAAAATCTTTTGATTTAGAAGAAATAAAATCTTTTTTAGAAACTCAAAAAAAATTAGAATTTTATTGTTCATTAACCAAAGATCAATTAAAAACATTGGAAAAAATACAATTAGTAAATCAAATAAATTGGTCTGATGAAAAAAAATGGAAAGAAGATATTTTAAATATTTTAACAAGTAAAATAGAATTCAAAAACCTTTCAACAGATGAGATTAAAAATATAATAAAAGAGAATACAGAAAAGAAAGAATTTTTACCTTTATCTTTTGAAGAAGCGAAAGAATTAATAAAGGGAAAATTTAAAAATATGGAA
>JBBTVT010000040.1:0-2750 GCA_038078655.1 Patescibacteria group bacterium | reverse complement strand
ATTTTAGCAAATTTTAAAATTCCGAACAGTATTGGGTCGGACCTCCGAAATATTAATATAAGTTTTTCTGGGAATTTTATGGGTAATATTAAAAAGCGTAAAATGAAAAATGAAAAATAATAATACAAAACATTTTAGATTTTGAAAATTTGAATTTGTGATTTATTTGGAATTTAGTGCTTTGAATTTTAGATTTCAGATTTTTAGATTCCAGTTTCTAACGCAACAGCATTAGTATTGCATTGTCGGAAGTCGGACTTCCGACAGTTGAAATAATAAAAATAAAATTGTTGTTGTAGGGGCGCGGCTTGCCCGCGCCCAGGGCGACCGTTGCGGTCGCCCTTGTTATGTTTAAATAATATCGTCGGAAGTCGGACTTCCGACAGTTGGAATAATTATCAAAGATTGTAACTCCGATAGTTATGCAAAAATCAAAAAGAAATTGCTCAAATTAGTAACACTTATCAAATAACTACAACGTGAACCAGTGCAAAAACTTGAAAAAATTTTTGTAGATGATAGAATGTATTTTGTAAATATTTATTTATTTTTTTTAATTTTTATTTTATGAATTTAATACCAACAGTTATTGAAAAATCAACTCATGGAGAAAGGGCATATGATATTTATTCTCGACTTCTTAAGGAAAGAATAATTTTTTTGGGAGGCGTTGTTGATGATGATACGGCAAACATTGTCATTGCCCAACTTTTGTTTTTGGAAAGCGAAAATTCAAATAAGGATATTAAGTTATACATTAATAGTCCAGGCGGTTCGGTAACAGCAGGTTTGGCAATTTATGATACAATGCAATACATTAAATGTGATGTATCTACTATTTGCGTTGGTTTAGCTGCGAGTATGGGAGCTACTTTATTAGCTGCTGGAGCTAAGGGCAAACGTTTTACTTTGCCTAATTCTGAAATTTTAATTCATCAAGTAATGAGCGGGGTAGAGGGGCAGGCGATTGACATAAAGATTAAAGCAGAGCATATTCTAAAGGTAAAAGATCGTTTAAATGAAATTTTAAGTAAGCACACAGGTCAATCCCAAGAAAAAATAGAGCAAGACACAGATAGAGATTATTATATGTCAGCTGAAGAAGCAAAAAATTATGGAATTATTGATAAGATTATAAAATAAAAAATATATTATATTGAATATGAAAATTGTAGAAATTTTTTAGAAAATTTCTGCTTATTTTATGTTTTTAAATTTAACTTTAACAAAAAAATATTATGACTTTATTAACGTGGATTTTTTTATTTGGTAGTTTTTTAGTGGGCTTGATTGTAGGTTATTTTTTTAGAAAATTTATTAGTTTAAAACAGGTAGATTCAGCAGAAAATAAGGCTGAAAATTTAATAACAGATGCTAAAACAAAACAGAAAGAAATATTTCTTCAAGCCAAGGATAGAGCGATGAAAATTATTGAAGAAGCTCGAAAAGAAGAAAGAGATAGAAGGGAAGAAGTTGAGTGTTCTCAAAAAAGGTTAGAAAAGAGAGAAGCCTTGTTTGATCAAAAATTATTAGGATTAGAAAGTAAACAACAACAACTTCAAGAAAAAGAATCTCATTTGGAAAAAATTAAACAAGAAATTAATAAAATTAAAGAAGACCAATTAAATAAATTGGAAAAAATTTCAGGATTTACCGTAGATCAAGCCAAAGATATTTTATTAAAGGCTGTAGAGAAAGACATTAAAGAGGATTTATTTTTAAGAATGAGAAAGGTAGAAGATGAGGGAATGGAAGAAATTAAAGAAAAAGCTAAAAAGATTTTAACTTTAGTTATTGAACGTTGCGCTTCTTCTCATGCGGCTGAAATTACTACAACAATTGTTAATATTCCAAGCGAAGAAATGAAAGGAAGAATTATCGGAAAGGAAGGTAGAAATATTAGAGCCTTAGAGCAATTGATGGGAGTTGAGTTGATTGTAGATGATACACCTGGTGTAATTTTAGTTTCCGGATTTAATCCTATTCGTCGACATTTAGCAAAAAGAGTTTTAGAAAAATTAATTTTGGATGGGCGTATTCAGCCAGCTCGAATTGAAGAAACAATTGATCAAATTAAAGAGGAATTATTGGGTGAAATTAAAAAGGCGGGAGAAAATGCAGCATATGAGGTTGGCGTTGGAGGATTAGACCCAAAATTAATTCAAGTTATTGGACGTTTAAAATATAGAACGAGTTATGGACAAAATGTTTTGGTTCATTCTATTGAAGTGGCGCATCTTTCTTCTTTGTTGGCAGCTGAATTGGGAGCAAATGTTTCAATTGCTAGAAAAGGCGGATTTTTGCACGATATTGGCAAGGCGGTTGACCAGGAGGTGCAGGGTACTCATCCAGAAATTGGAAAAGAATTAGGTCAAAAGTTTAATTTGCCAGAGGAAATTTTAACAATTATTGCTACACATCATGAGGACCATCCATTAACATTGGAGGCTGTAATTGTTAAAATAGCTGATGCTATTTCTGGGGCTCGCCCTGGAGCAAGAAAAGATACACTGGAAAGATATGTTCAAAGATTAGAAGATTTAGAAGCAATCGCTAAGGCTTTTGAGGGAGTTGAAAAAGTGTATGCTATTCAAGCTGGAAGAGAGCTTCGAGTTTTTGTTACTCCAGAAAAAGTTGATGATTGGCAAGCGGCTAAAATGGCAAAAAATATTGCAACAAAAATTCAAGAAGAATTAAAATATCCTGGGGAAATTAAAGTAACAATGATCAGAGAAAAAAGAATAATAGAA
>JBBTVT010000039.1:0-6720 GCA_038078655.1 Patescibacteria group bacterium | reverse complement strand
TTAAATTTTTAAATAATTTTTAATATCTTAATTTTTAATTTCATTACAAAATAAAAATAAATAATTCCGTAGGGGGCATATTGCATACACCCATTAAAATATTACCCATAAAATTCCCAGAATAACCTTTTAAAAAAATATTTTTACCAAAGTTTAGTTAAGCCTATTCTTGCCATTTATAATTTTCAAAAATCCATTTAATTAATTTCTCCATTTCTTGAAAATTTATTTCTTTAGTTTTATTCCCTAACAAAACAGCAAGAATTTCATTTCCATATTCATTTTTTATTTGAATAACGAGACAACTGCCTGCCTCATTAGAAAAACCAGTTTTCCCTGCCTCAATTTTTAATTTACTCAACAATTCATTAGTATTTTCTACAACTATTGCTCTTGCTTTTTTATTGTTTAAAAAAGTAAAAAACTGATATTTGTTAGTAACTAAAATTTTTTTAATTTCTTGATTTTTAAAAACCTGCTTAGCTAATTTAAGCACATCTTCAGCTGTAGACAAATTTTTAGAATCTAGTCCTGAAGGATCAACAAAGTGTGTATTTTTTAATCCTATTACTTGGGCTTTTTTATTCATTTTTTTAACAAAATTCTCCTTGCTCATGCCAGTAAATCTTGCCAAAGCTAGAATTGCATTATTTTTTGAACCAATTAAACCAGCGTGAAATAAATCATTTACTAAAATATCCTCACTAAAATTTACATTTAACCGCGCGCCACCTATTTCATCCTTTTTTGTAATTTTTATTTTCTTCTCAAGGCTAGGATTTGTTTCTAAAAAAATCAACGCACTCATCAATTTAGTCAAACTTGCAATACTCCTTTTTTCTTGAAAATTTTTTTCCCAAAGTTTTTTTCCTGTCTTTAAATCAACAACCAGCCCGCTTTGAGCTGTTACATTAATTTTTAAATTTTGCTTATTAATCCTAATTGGCTCTTTTATTAATATTTCCTTTTTTTTTATGATTTGTTTCGAGATGGCATTAAATTCCAACAAAATATTTTTATCTAGGCTCTGATTTAATTGCAACGCTATATTCATTTTTTTAGAAAATAATATTTTTTCACTTGAATTAGCACTTTTAACTGATTCTAAAAAAAATAAATTCATTAATTGCGCCAAAAAAACAAAAAATAAAATTAACACTATTATTAATGGCCACCATTTTATTAAAATTTTTTGCATGCATTTTATATTTTAAATTAAAATTAATTAACCCTGCGCCACGAATTTCTTAAACAAACATCCTCTATCCTTATAATCTTTAAAAATTCCGAAGCTAGCAGAAGCTGGAGACAATAAACATATTTTATTCAAAGAAGTAAATTTATATGCTAATACTACAGCATCTTTCATATTATTTACATTTAAAAAATTTATTTTTTGAATATTTTTATTTTTTATTTTTTTAATTTCTTCGTAAATTTTTTGACCAGTTGAAGGAAAAAGAATAATTGTTTTTATTTTTGTCTTTAAAATTTCTTGCGCCAAATTAGAAAAATCAAGATTTTTTTCTGAACCACCCAAAATTAATGTTTCAAGCTTATCTTTTAAAACCCTGATTGCTAAAATTGTCGCCTCGGGAATTGTTGCAGCCGAATCATCATAAAAATCTATTCCTTTAAATTTTCCAATAAACTCCAGTCGATGTTTTTGATTTTTAAAATTTTTAATGCCAGCTATTATTTTTTCATCGCTAATTTTAAATAATTTAGCAGCAATCACAGCTGGAATTGTACTGCCAATATTAACTTTCTTTTCAAAAATAAATTTTTTAAATTGATTTATTTTTTTAAAATCCAAAGAAAATGGAATTTTTTTCGCCTGTATTTTTTTTGCTATTTTTTCTATTATTAAATAATCAGCATTATAAATAAAGCAACCATCTTTTTTTTGATATTTGCAAATATTTGCTTTGGCAAAAAAATATTCTTTAAAATTTTTATAATAATCCAAGTGATCTGGAAAAATATTAACAAATATAGCAACATGGGGACCCGTTTTTAAAGTCATTAATTGATGGGAAGACAATTCATAAATAAAAACTTCGTTTTTTTGTCTTTTTCTAAATAAAAAAGATAACACTGGCTTTCCAATGTTTCCTATCAAATAAACTTTGATTCCGGCTTTTTTAAAAATTTGATAAATTAAAGAAGCTGTTGTTCCCTTCCCCTTTGTTCCTGTAATTCCGATGATTTTGCTTTGGATATTTTCAAAAAAAATTTCCGTTTGAGAAGTAATTTTTCCCTCATTAAACGCTTTTTCAACCTCTGGCAAATGAATAAAAATGCCAGGAGATTTAATTACAGTATCATATTTTTTAATTGCTTTTAAATAATTTTCTCCAAAATAAAATTCAAGATTTTTATCTTTTTTAATTAAATCTTTAGCTTTAGATTTTAAATCTTGAATTTTAAATTTATCCGCGATTCCTAAAATTTTATTGGGAAATAATTTTCTTAAAAATTTATATGTATCCATTCCTTCCTCGCCAAAACCTAAAATTAAAATTTTTTTATCCTTCAATTCGTTTATTTTCATAATAAACTTTTTAAAATTTTACTTTTCTCCAACGATTTTATCTAGAACAAACAATCCGCCCTTAAAAGAGTCAATTTTAATCGCGCATTTTTCAGCTATTGTTCCTTTACTTAATAACTTCAAATTGTACTCAAGATTTTCAGGACTAATCTGTTCTCCATGTTCAATAATTTTTCCCAAACCAATTTTTATTTTCAAAACCTTTTTAAAATTATTTTTTTGCGCTTCCTCTAAAACCAATTTTAAAATTTTATCCGCCAAATGAAAATCATGCATAATTTTTATACTTTTTTTAAAATTATTAATTCCTCTGCGCGTAATGGCTCGGCTATTATTTCTTTAACTATTTTCCACATTTCCATACCATTTGAACCCTTTATTAAAAGGATGTCTCCTTGCCTCATTTTATTTTGAATAAATTTTTTCGCCTCATCAATATTATCAAAAGAAAATATTTTATCTTCAAGCATTCCCTTTTCTTTCGCGCCAACAGCAATCTCTTTTGATTGCTTTCCCAAAGTAACTAAAATATCAATTTCGCCTTCAACAATTTTTTTGCCAATTTTTTTATGTTCTGATTGAGCAACTTCACCCAATTCTAGCATATCTCCCAACACCGCCCATTTTTGACCAATACACGGAAGCCGTGATAAAATTTCTAAACTTACTCCGACTGTCTTAGGCGAAGCATTATATGTTCCATCAATCAATAATGTTTCTTTTATTCCTTTAATTAAATTCATTCGTCCGGGTGGAGATTTATATTCCCTCAAGGCCTCTGTGATTTCCACTAAATTTATTTTATAAATAATCCCGACTGCCGCTGCAATCAAAACAGAATAAGCGCTCACTTCTCCCAAAATATCCGTTAAAAATACAGGCACAACATTGCCTTGATATTTTATTTTAAAATTAATTCCCTTAATTTTAGTTCGCTGACAACTTGGATAACCTACTAAATCGCTACTTTTGCAATCTCCGAGCTCATAATCTAACATCAATTCGGACGCCCTTAAATCAGATTCTTCATCAAAACCAAAAGTCAAAATTTGAGCTTCGGTCTTTTTTCTCATTTTATCAACTATTTTATTGTCCTTATTTAAAATTGCCCAACCATCACAAGGAAGTTGTCCAATGATTTTCTGTTTTTCTTTTATTATATTTTCTAAAGAAAAAAAAGTTTCTAAATGCGTTGGTCCGACGTCAGTAATTATTCCTATTTTTAGAGAAGCAATTTTAATTAAATATTCAATATCGCCTGGTTTATTGGCGCCCATTTCTAAAATCAAAATTTTAGGATAATTTTTATCTCTAAAAAAAATTAATTTTAATCCCTTTGCAAAAATTAAAAACCATTTTATTGGTGATTTCTCTCCCGAAAAACATCCAATAACAGTTAATGGTAAACCAAGTTCAGTATTGTATCCCAATATACTTTTTCTTGTATTAAATTTATTTTTTAAAACACAATGAATTGCTTCTGTTGCTGAACTTTTGCCAAAACTTCCAGTAACCCCAATAATTTCGGGTTGATATTTTTTTAATATTCTTTTAGCAAGAATTTTTAAAATAAAGAAAATGAAAAATTTCATATAAATAATGCCGAAGGTCGGACTTGAACCGACACGAGCAAAGCTCACGGGTTTTTGAGACCCGCGTGTCTACCGATTTCACCACTTCGGCTCACAATTAAATTTTTATTTTTTTAATGACTCCCTATAAGTCTTCATAATTTCTCTCAATCGCTTTTCATCTATTTCTGGCATTTCTATCCCTAAACCTTTCGCCTTTTGATTAGATAAAACACAATTACTGCGTTTAGCTACAACGATATTTTGATAAAATTCATCCAAGGAAATTGATTCATATTGATGATTTGGATCAACTATTTCTTTATAAGCTCTCAAAATTTGATCATTGGTTATATAATTATCATTAACTAAATTTAAAATGCCGACTGGTCGAATTTCTGCTAATTGCACTATAGCTGGAAACATATCTTCAATTAAAGTCGCCGAATTAGGCAAAGAAATAACTTTTTGATAAGAAATTATTTTATTAATCAAATTACGTGGATGAGAATACATAGAAATAGGCATCCTAATTCTCAATTGAAGAACAGGCAATTCCTTTAAAATCATTTGCATTGCAACTCTCATTCTAGAATAAAAACTTCCAAAAAAATTCGGTTCATCTTCTTCGCTAAAAAGTGTCTCTGCAGTACCTGAATAAATACAACCTGAAGCAATTTGAATCGGATAACTTGAAGCCTCAAGGGCAGCCAAAGCAACGTTGGTCGCTCCCACAACATTTATAGCTACTGTTTCTTCTCTGTGAGTTTCACACCAATCAACTGTTGGATAAGCTCTAACTCCAGCAAAATTAACAACTACATCTGGTTTAATCTCTTTAAATTTTTTCTTTAACGTAAAAAAATCAGTAATATCAATTTTCTCACTAAAAACCTCATAATTATTTTGCTTCAAATATTCTACAAATTGCGCGCCCATAAATCCGCTTGCACCCAAAACATAAAAATTTGGTTTTTTATTGTTCATAATAGATTTATAAAAAATTATTTTTTAAAAAAGTTATTCATTTTTTTGATTATTTCTTTATTCACATCTTTTATGCTTTGATTACCATTTATTTTAATTAATACTCCCATCTTTTGATATTCCTTTATTAGGGGTTTGGTTTTTTGAGAATAAATTTGAAGCCTTTTTTCTATTGCCTCTGGCTTTTCGTCCTCTCTAATAAAAAGTTTTTTACCACATTTATCGCATATCCCTTTTTTCTTAGATGGACTAAATTTTAAATGATAAACAGCTCCACAAATACAACTCTGTCGCCCAAAAAATCTTTTTAAGCATTCTTTTTTTGTTAAAACAATTTCAATTACTAAATCTATCTTTGATATTCTATCTAAAAATTGAGCCTGAACTAAATCTCGAGGATAGCCATCTAAAATAAATCCGTTTTTGCAATCTGTTTTTTTTAAACGTTTTTCTATTATTTTATTAGTTAAATCACTTGGCGCCAATTTTCCTATATGCAAATATTCAGCGACAATTTTCCCTAATTTTGTTTTTTTTGCAATTTCTTGACGATAAATAGATCCTGGACTAATTATAGAAATATTAAATTTTTTAGCAAGAAATTCGGCTTGAGTTCCCTTGCCAGATCCTTGTGGCCCAAAAAAAACTATTTTCATAAAAATAAATTTTAATTTAATCCTATTTTTATTTTTTCCATTATTTTCTCCGCTTCGCCATTATTATATTTCTGTTGTGGCCAGAGATATAATCCATCGGTTTCTATTCTTGGAATAATATGAAAATGTATATGGGGAATAACCTGTCCGGCAATTGGATTATTATTCACCTGAACATTGTATCCCTTAATTCCCAATCCATTTATCATTGCTTTGCCAATCTTTTTTACAACTTTAATCATTTTACACAATTCTTCTTCCGAAATTTCTTCAAAATTTGCGCAATGTTTTTTTGAGACCACTAAGGTATGCCCATAATTTACTGGGGCAATATCCAAAAAAGCTAACATATCTTTATCTTCATAAACTTTATAACACGGAATTTTTTTGTTTATAATCTCACAAAAAATACATTTCATAAATTTTAAAAATTAATTAAATAAAATTTCTATATCTATTATAACAGAAAAATTTTAATAAGAAAAGAATAAATCAAAAATTATTTACATTCCTCTCTAAATTGCTTTGAAACAAAAATCATCAAAATCAAACAAAACAAACCAAAATACAAAAATATATTTGGATTAAAATAAAGAGTCACAAATCTATGCTTTATATCCTCTAAAAAAACAAGAATAAAAAATCCAACTAAAAAAATCAGACTCAATTCTTTAAACAATTCTTTTATTGCTAAATAAATAATTTTTTTTGTCCACGACTCCATAAAATATTAATATTATTTAAAATTTCTTTATAAAGGCAAATTTTTCCATCCTTACAACAATTAAATTACATTATTACTAAACTTTGGCAAATTTCTTGAGATTTTTTTCGCCAAAGGCGAATCCGCCGTAGGCGGAAAACTACAATTTTATAAATAAGACTTTGGAATAAAGAGATTTCTCCATTACACAGGCTGTCTAATAAGTCCCTTTGACAATTTAAAAAAAAT
>JBBTVT010000038.1:0-2304 GCA_038078655.1 Patescibacteria group bacterium | reverse complement strand
TAATTTTGTTTAATTGTATCATTTTGAAACAATTAATGCAACAATAAATAGGTAGGAATTTTTAATTAGCTTGCGGTTTGTGGAAATATAAATAAAGAATTTTTAATAAAAAAAACTCCGATTTCGGAGTTTTTTTTTATTTATTAGTAACTTTTTTAACAATTTTTTCAAAAATTGGTGGATGATTTTGTGCTAAATCTGAAAGGATTTTCCTATCCAACTCAACTTTATTTAATTTAAGAAAATGAATAAATTTACTGTAAGATATACCTAATGCTTTAACTGCGGCGCCAATTCGAATTTGCCATAATCCACGAAAAGTTCGTTTTTTATTTTTTCTATCTCTATATGCATAAACACCAGCCTTATTAATAGCTGTTTTAGCTAATTTTATTAAATTTTTTCGGCCCCATTTATATCCTTTAGTTTGCTGTAAAATATTTTTTCTATGTTTTGTATGGCCAACCCCTCGTTTAACTCTTGGCATAAAAATGCAAAATAACAGATCAAAATGTAGAATTAATTTCTACAAACTAAAAATAATTAAAATTCTTGGCAATGGCCTACTTTCCCATGGAAAACCAAAGTATCATCGGCGCTGAGAGGCTTAACTATTGAGTTCGGGATGGGATCAAGTGTTTCTCTCTCGCTAGAATCACCAAGAAAATATTTTAATATTTATAATTAATAAAAAATACAAAATGAAAAATAACAAATAAAAAATAATTTATAATTTTTTGTTTTGCATTTTTCGCTTTACATTTTACGTTTTTTAAAATCCTAATTAGAACCAAAATATATACATTTCGATCTATTAGTACTCCTCGGCTCAACTTCTTACGAAGCTTACACCTAGAGCCTATCAAGGTCATAGTCTCTGACCGATCTAAATGAAATTTAATCTTGAAGAAGGCTTCACGCTTATATGCTTTCAGCGTTTATCCCTGCCGAACGTAGCTACCCAGCAATGCCTTTAGTAGACAACTGGATCACTAGAGGTTCGTTCTTCCCGGTCTTCTCATACTAGGGAAGATGCTTCTCAAATTTCGACGTTCACAGCAGATAGGAGACCGAACTGTCTCGCGACGTTCTGAACCCAGCTCGCGTACCGCTTTAATTGGCGAACAGCCAAACCCTTGGGAGCTTCTTCACCCCCAGGATGCGATGAGCCGACATCGAGGTGCCAAACCAGGTCGTCGATATGGACTCTTGGACCTGATAAGCCTGTTATCCCCAGAGTAGCTTTTATCCGTTGAGCTTCCACCTTCCTACTTAGGATGGTCGGATCACTAAGTTCCTCTTTCGAGACTAATCGACTTGTAAGTCTTTCAGTAAAGCTGGCTTATGCCTTTACACAATCAATCCGATTTCTATCCGGATCTAGCCAACCTTTGTAAACGCCTCCGTTACTTTTTGGGCAAATATGTTAACCTAATTTATATTTCATTGAGGGAATTATGTATTCCCCAATTATCTTTTTAAATTTATTAATTTCTCTAGATGGAATATATATCTGTTTCCCTTCTTTTTGCTTTCGCAAAGTTGTTTGAATTTGGAAATTTCTTTTTAACGCCTTTTGTAATATTTTAATACTTAAATCATTAAATCCTTGTGTATTAAAATATTTTCCTTGACATTCTTTAGATTTAATTGATCCATCATCCATAAACCATACAGCCAACGCCAAAGGCGTCAACCATTTATAGATTAATTTTGGAACAATTTTTTCTCCATCTTTATAAAATTGCTGATAATAAAATCTTAAAAAACCAAAACTCAGGGTATTAAACCAATACTTTTTGTATTCTTTTCCATTAATTCTTTGTATTTTTACCTTTGGCGGTGTTGCAATTAAATTTTGCAATTTTTTATATACCCAGTCAACGTATTCTTTTTGAGATAATGAATGCTCTATCTGTAATCTTATAATCCTTTTTTTGTTAACTCCTGCCAAACATCCATCTCCCAATATTTTTCCTATTATAATTTCTCTTTGTTCTTTATTGAGTTTTGTTTTCTTTTTTATTTCTTCAATTTTTGTACTATACATAAATTTATATTAGGTTCTGCTTCAAAAATATGCCTTGAAACAGATCTTATAATCGCTTATAAGTTCAGACTATATCTTCATCCGTTTTTTTAAAACGGAGCTTGACGTGTAGTCGTTGAGGGCTTTCAATAAGAAATTCCCTGCTGATTGTCCGCATCATTTGAACATTTTTACTATTCTAAAAAAATAGAATGAGTATTTCAAAATACTCGCGGATGTTCCAGCATATAAGTCAAGATTTTTTGTTTTGTTTT
>JBBTVT010000037.1:0-3760 GCA_038078655.1 Patescibacteria group bacterium | reverse complement strand
TATTGTTTTTTGAGCGATTTTTCTAGCTTTATTAGAACCGTCTTGCAAGATTTCATTCACTTCTTTATCTTTAATTTTATAAAATCTTTCCTGAAATGGTTCTAAAAATTCTAAAACAATTTTTACCAACTCTTTTTTAAATTCTGCATAATTTGAATTTTTAAATTTTTCCTCTATTTCTTTTTCGGATTGTCCAGATAAAACCTGGTAAATAGTTAATAGATTAAAAATAGCCGGACTATTTTTTAAAAATTTTATCTCTGTACCAGAATCAGTTACTGCTTTTGCAATTTTTTTTCTAATTAATTCTTGGGAATCTAATAACCCCAAATAATTATACGGTGATGCTGCCGATTTACTCATTTTTTTTAATGGATTATCTAATCCCATAATTCGCGCGCCTTGTTTTTTGATTAATGCTTCTGGAACAACAAATGTTTTGCCAAATAATCCATTAAATCTTTTGGCTAAAATTTTTGTAAATTCCATGTGTTGTTTTTGGTCTTCGCCAACTGGAACAATTTCTGTTTGATAGAGTAAAATATCAGCTGCTTGTAAAACAGGATAAGAAAAAAGTCCAAGATTAACATTTTTAAAATGCTGCTCTGCTTTTTCTTTAAACTGAGTCATTCGTTTAAGCTCTGAAAAATTTGCCAAAGTTCCTAAAATCCAAGCCAATTCTGTATGTTCTTTTATGTGTGATTGAATAAAAATTATTACTTTTTTAGGATCAAGTCCTGCGGCTAAATAAATTTTAGCAATTTCTAAAGTTTTTTGACGCAAAATTTTTGGGTCTTGTTTAATAGTGATTGTATGAAGATCAGCAACAGAAAAAAAACATTGATGTTGATCTTGTAATTCTAACCAATTTTTAATTGCTCCAATATAATTTCCGATATGTAAATTTCCCGTTGCTTGAACAGCGCTAAAAACACGCATAAAATAAATAAAAAATTTCCTTTTATATAAACTTTGATAAAAATTTAACAAAATATTATTTTAGATTCTTAAATCAAAGTTAATTATTTTTTTAATTTTCTAATTCTTTCCCAAATAACCAACAATGGACAAGCAACAAAAATAGAAGAATAGGTGCCTGCGATAATTCCAATAATTAAAGCTAAAATAAAATCTCTCACTGAAGCACCACCGAAAAAAAATACAGCAAACAAAGACAATAAAACAGTTAAAGAAGTATTTATAGAGCGAACAATTGTCTCATTAATACTAATATTCACCGTGTCTTCAAAATCCTTACCTTTTAATTTTAAAAGGTTTTCTCTTAAACGATCAAAAATAATAATTGTATCATGGTTTGAATATCCTAAAATAGTCAAAAGAGCAATAATAAATGTAGCTCCAATTTCAACTCCCAAAAAATGTCCGAGAATAGAAAAAACACCCAAAGTAATTATAATGTCATGAATTAAAACAATAATCGCGATTAACCCATATTTCCACGAACTAATTGGTTTAGAAATTTTTCTAAATGCCCACGCGATATAAATGATAATAATAATGATAGCTATTATTAATGCATTGATTGCTTTTTCTTTTGTTTCATTTCCAATCGTCGGTCCAATAGATAAAAACTTTTTTTCTTCAATTTTATTTTCTACAACTTTTTCAGCAATTTTAACTGTAGGAATAATTTCTTGCAATTTTACAATTACATTTTGATGTATCTCTTCATCAATATTTTTCATTTTAATAATTGCCCCCGTTGTCCCTGTAAGTTGAACACTTATTTCTCCTAAATTTAAAGAATTAATTTTCTCTTTAATTTGTTCTGCGGTTGGTCTAGCATTTTTAAATTCTATTTCCATTAAAGTTCCACCAGTAAAATCAATATTTAATTTAAATTGCCACAAAGCTAAACTAATTATACTAATAATAACTAAAATACTTGAAATAGCAAAATAAATTTTACGATGTTGAATTATGTTCATAAAAAACTTTTTAACTTTTAAGTTATTTTGATTTTTTTACTAAAATTAAATTACTCAATCTTAAAAATGTTTTTGTAATAGTAATAGCTGAAAACATACTAACTAAAACACCAATACTCAAAGTAATCCCAAATCCTCTAATCATGCTCGTTCCAAACCAATAAAGAATAAAACAAGTAATTAAAGTGGAAACATTACTGTCTCGAATTGAAAGCCAGGCGCGTTTAAATCCTTCTTCGGTTGCTAAATCTCGAGGTTTGCCAGCCTTTAGCTCTTCCCTTATTCTTGAAAAAATTAAAATATTAGCATCCACAGCCATTCCAATGGATAGAATAAAACCCGAAATACCCGCTAAAGTTAGCGTAACCGGAATTAATTTGAAAATAGCCAAAACAATCATTGTATAAATTCCCAAAGCAATCACAGATAAAAATCCATTAAAACGATAAAACAAAATCATGTATACTGCGACTAAAATTAATCCAATTATTCCGGCTTTTAAGCTTTCTTGAATAGAAATTTTTCCTAAACTGGGGCCGATGGTTTGTTGACTAACAAGTTTAATTGGCACAGGCAAAGCGCCAGCATTTAGACGCTTGATTAATTCTTGCGCTTCCAATAAAGAAAAATTTCCAGAGATTATTGCTTGACCAGTTAAAATCGCTTCATTGACAACTGGATTGCTAACAATCATTCCATCTAAAAATATTGCTACTGGTTTTTTGATATTTTTTTTAGTAATTTCTCCAAATAATTTCTTTCCTTCTTCATTGAATTCTATTCCTACCTGAGGCTCATTAGTATTATTATCAAATTCCAAATATGATCTTTTTAATTGTTTTCCTGTCAACCCTGTATATTTCCAAGGATCTCGAAACGGAATATAATCTCTTTCTGATTTAGTTTTAATTAAAATATGACTCGATCTTGTTTCGTTAATTTCTTCTTTGTCTCTCTTTGTTTTTCTTTCATCAGTTTTTTGAATAATATGATAACCAAAATCTGTCTTCACTAATTTTTGAGTTATTTCTCCTTTTTTTAAACCAAAAACCGCTTCTTCAAATTCAGGAACCATCATTCCTTTGCTAAACCAATCCAAATCTCCTCCCTTTTCTTTGCTAGGACAATCAGAAAATTCCTTTGCTAATTTAGCAAAATCTTCTCCCTTTAAAACCTTTTGTAAAACATCTTCAGCTTTTTTTTGAACATTAACATTGTATATTTCTATTTCCTTTTTTTGATCTTCGGTTAATGCGGGTAGTGGAGTATCATCTTGCTCCTTAAATTCTAAAGTAGGAGTTTGTCCAATCATTCTAATCGCTTGATTAACATCTTTAATCCCTGGCAATTCAATAATTATTTTTTCAGCTCCTGCTTCTTTCGTTATTTGGACAATAGGTTCAGAAATTCCAAACATATTGATTCTTTTTTCAATTACATCGCGAACTGCTAAAATCGCGGATTCTCGCTCACTTTGAGGAATTTGAGAAACATCTGTTTCATAAACCAAATGGGCTCCGCCTTGCAAATCTAAACCAAGATGATATTTAATTTCCTTAAAATATTTTCCAATTTTAATATCTGGTCCTCCAGGATAAACAAAAATTCCAACTAAGCCAGTTAGAATTAAAATGCTCAAAAATGTTAACCAAGTTTTTTTTCTTAAAGACATAAAAAATAAAAATGTAAATTTCAAAATACAAAATTATTATAAATTTATTTACAAAAATGTCAAACAAATGTACAAGATGAGTACATAGGTAACACTTTTGAAAATTCTAATGGTATTTTGTAAATTAATGTCTAAAGGT
>JBBTVT010000036.1:0-1740 GCA_038078655.1 Patescibacteria group bacterium | reverse complement strand
AAATTAAAAATTTATTTTACATACCCACAGAATTGTCTGAAGAACCTATTTTTTTACAAGCCAAAAAGCTATGGATTATTTTTCTGGCGGAATTTGATAATAATTTAAAATAAATTCTGCCACTTTGCCAAAAATAGGAGCCGCAGAAATTGAAGCATCCAACGCATGCGGTTTGTCTAATTTAATCAACATCGCAAAACGAGGATTTTCTACTGGTCCAAAACCAATAAATGTTTGTATCGTTTCGTTAGAATAACCATTTTTCCCTGGAACTTGAGCTGTGCCAGTCTTGCCTGCCATATAATAATTTTTTACCCCTGCCTTTTTAGCGCATCCATTTTTTATCACGGATGCCATCATACCACTCAAAATCATTGCTGTTTTTGAAGAAATTACCTGCCTCACTGTTTGGGGACTTGTTTTAAATTCCTCTCCGCTATCCTTTATAATTTTATCAACTAAATACGGTTTCATTAATTCTCCTTGATTTGCAATAGCCGCAAAAGCAGAAACTAATTGAATTGGAGTTGTAGAAATTCCCTGCCCAAAAGAAGCCGTGGCAATATAAAGTTTTCCCTTTTTATCTAATGAATTAATATTGCCTGGATTTTCATTTGGTAAAGCAATATCGGTTTTTTCCCCAAAACTAAAATCCTCAATATATTTTTTAAACACTTTGTTTTCAATCTGATTGGCGACAAAAACAGCGCCAGTATTGAGAGATTTTTCCAACACCTGGGTCATTGTTTGTTTGCCATATTTTTTATCATTAAAATTTCTAATTGTATAACCGCCAAACCTTACTTCCCCTGTATCTACATAAGATGTTTCTGGTGTGACTTTATTCAATTCCAATCCAATTGCCATCGTAATAACTTTAAAAACAGAACCAGGTTCATATGAATCAGAAATGGCTGAATTATTAAATACATTAATGTCTTCACTCTCGTTAAATTTATTTGGATTAAAATCCGGAAAATTACACATTGCTAAAATTTTACCGGTTTGTGGTTCCATTACAATAATCGTCCCACCTTGAGCATGATATTTTTCGATACCCTTTTTTAATTCTTGACAAGCGGTAAATTGAATTGATTCGTCTATCGTTAAAACTATTGATTCTCCATTTTTTGGTTCTTGAATTTTTGATTCTGAAGTAATAATAATATTTCCCTGTGCTCCTTTTCGTGTATTTGAAAACCCCATCTCCCCTTTCAATTGTTTCTCAAAATATCTTTCAAGCCCATATCTGCCAACCAACTGATCCTTATCAAAACCAACAAATCCCAAAATATGACTGAACAAATTATCATGAGGATAAAAACGAACCGTTTCTGTAGAAAATTTTATTCCTTTTAAATTAAACTCCTTAATTTTTTTCATCTCTTCTTCAGTTAAATAATGTTTAATCGGTTCATACAAATCATTTTTTTTAGAAAGACGCGACAAAATTTTTTCTTTTGAAATTTCAATTACCGAAGATAATTTTTCAAATGTTTCTTCTGGATTCTCCACGTTTCTTGGAACAGCATAAAGTAAATATAAATCATGATTAGTCGCGATGGGATATGTTTCCGCAGTTGTCGCTTTTTGAATTAATATCTCGCCTCTTTTTGGATATATCTCTTGATAAATTTGATGAATATCCGCAGAAAGATCAACATAATTTTTATGTTGCAAAATTTGCAAAACAAACAAACGAACAATAATTAATCCTGCAAAAATAAAAAAAATTACCAT
>JBBTVT010000035.1:0-2814 GCA_038078655.1 Patescibacteria group bacterium | reverse complement strand
ACTTAAATTAAGTTTCATTATTTTTAATAAAAAATCAAATGCTTTATTTTGTTCAGCAAGACAAAAAATATATTTGGACAATTATTTCAACTTTAATTGTTATTGGAATAGCGATTAATCTTTTTGTGTGGCAAAATGGATTATTGGGATTATTTTTTTTAATTATTTATTTTGTTATCAATGGGATTTGGTTGGGGCAAATTTTAAAAAGAATTTTATTTGTAAAAGAACGCGCGCAATCCTTTTTTTTAAAATACAAGAATGCAGAAATTTTTTCTTTTCTTTTTGGAATTTTTCTATTGTTTTATTTAATTAGTTTTTTAGGAGCTATTTTTTTAAATTTTTGGAAATTTTCAATAGCTTATATTCCATTAATTTTAGAAATTTTAACTTTGATAATTTCTTTTTTAATTCATTCAAATTTTTTTGCTAAGCATTTAATAAAAGATATAATTAATCCAAATGATTTTTTTATTGAAAAAACTGAAAATTTTTTTAATGCTGATTTTTTAAAAATAATTAGTTTATTTTTGCTATTTTTAGCGGGTTTGTTGTTGTTATGGAATGTTAGAACTGTGGAAAATATTCAATCTCCGTGGGATGTAATTTCTAAAATATATTTATATGTTTATTTGGTGGCAACTTTTATTGTTGTTTCTTTAATTTTTTCTAAACAAAAAATCGGTTTTATTTTATTTATTATTATTCTACATTCATTTTTTCTTCATTCTTATTTGCCAATAATTTACAAAGCAGGTTTTGGAGAAAACAAATGGAAACATATTGGTATCGAAAGACAATTGATAAATAATGAAGAAGGTTTTGCGCCATTGATAAAAGACGAAGAGGGGAGTGTTAATCAATGGGCGGTAACAATTTTTTTAAGTAAAATTTTAAATGTTGATATTTTTTGGATAGATCTTTTGCTTTTGTATTTAATGTGGTCAATTTTTATTCCGTTAATTTTTTTTAGGTTAGCTGAATTTTTATTTCAAAGTTTTGTTGGTCCGCCAGATAATGATTGTGAAAAAAATCAGTTTTTGCTTTTGACTGCGTTTTTACCATCTTTATTTTTTTCATTCCAGGTTTATGGTAGCATTACAACGCCAATGGCATTTGGATACTTGTTCTTTTTTTTCGTTTTACTTTTTTGGCTAGATTATTTGATTACAAAACAAAAAATATCTTTAATCACAGCAATAATTTTTAGTTTATTAATGTTTTTTGGGTATCAAATTAATTTTATTTTAATTTTAATTGTTGGGATAGGTGTTCTAATACAAAATTTAAAAATAAAAAAAATAATTTCATTAAGCAATATTTTGGTTTATTGTTTGTTGGCTGTTGTATTTATTTTTCTCATTTTAATGTTATTTAATTTTAATAGTTCATTTGGATTAATAAATCAAGATAGCTTTTATCAAATTAAAAATAACATTCAAAATGTTGCTCTATTCTTTTCTAAACACCTTTCAATTATTATTAATTTTTGTATTTTTTCTTTTATTGTTTTGGGAATTTTTAAAATTAAAAGAATATCACATTCCGAAGCAGGTAAATTTTTAATTGGAGGTTTTTTAATTTTTTGGATTGTATTTCTCTTTTCTTTTTATTTTACAGGAAATTTTAATAGAAATATTGAGTTAATTGTTATTTTTTTTACAATTTTTTTATTGAGTTGGGGTATTCATTGTTTTTTAAATTTGGAATCAAAATGGTTGATAAAAAAACAAAAAATTATAGCAGTTTGTTTTTTCTTAGCTTTTAGTTCTACGGTTGTTTATGCTTCTGGACCTAAATTAGAAAACATTGTAACGCCCAATGATTTAAAGCTGGCCGAAAATATTTGGCAAGAAATTCAAAATAATCCGAAAAAGTTGGGACACCCTTGTGTTTTAGCTGACGCAAGTTTTCTTTTGGCGATGGAAGCAATTTCAGGGAGGAATATTATTGATGGTGGATTTTCAAATGAAACAAAAAAAAATCAGCTTTTTGGGGATGTGGTAAAAAATCCTTCAATTAGATATATGGAAACAGCGACCGAAATGACACAATCGACGAGTTGCTATTTAATTGTTAGGGATTGGCAATTTGAAAATTCAGAAACAAAGAAAAAAATTGAGGATATTTTGGAGTCTTATGAAATGGTTGAACAAATTTATATTTTTCATTATTTAATACAATAAATTATGCGTTTATTTTTTATTATAATAAAATTTATTAGGTATAGTTTAATTGTATTTTTTGTAATTTTGATTGCTTGGCTTTTTTGGCAAAATTATGTGCCAATGGGTTATTTTAAGGCAATTCAAGATTTTAAAAATTCACAAAAGTTTATTTCGGATTTTTATCCAAAAGAAAAAAGTGATGGCAATGGAACAATTGAAATGCCAGCTTATTTTAAAGTGAGAGTCCCCCAACATTTTAAAAAGGCGCGTATAACAATTATTTATCAAAATCAATCAAATATTCTATTGGATTTAGGAATAAGAAAAGTTTTATTTTCACAGCAGTGCATTAGTAATAAAAACAAAACTTTGATAGGATGTAAAATGTGGGGTTTGCAAAAAGAAAAATATGTAAATAAATCTTTATCCAAAAGAATTGTTTTTAATGATGATTGGCAGGAGGCAACATTAGATTTTTCTTTAAAAAATATTCCATTGATTGAGCAAAATTATGAATTTATGTTTTCTGCTTCCGATGAAAATTCATTAGAACAAAAAATAAAAATTAAGAAAATCAAAATTGTTTTTGAAAAAGATCCATTAACTTGGCAAGAATTTATTCAGCAAGTAATACATTAATTAAAAT
>JBBTVT010000034.1:0-3028 GCA_038078655.1 Patescibacteria group bacterium | reverse complement strand
CATTTTTAAAAAATACACCTCTGTTTAACATTAAATTAATAATAATATAACACAATACAAATTCTATCGTAAACTACGGCATGGGTCAGTGCATTTTTTTGACAAAAAAAGCAAATCGTGCCATATTATTTATGTATGGAATTTTTTAATATAAAAAAATTCTGCGGAATAAAACAATTTATTATTTTTGTTGTTTTCTTAAGCATTGTAATTTTTATTGTTTCTACTTCAGGCCATTTTATCCAAAACGAAAAAATTATTTTATTTTTTCTTACCACCTTTTTGGTTTTAATTTCTTTGCCCCAATTTTTTAGAGGAATAAAACATTTTTTACGAGACAAAACTGCCAATTCTGATCTTTTGGTTGTTATATCTATGCTCATTACATATTTTTATAGTGTTGTGGGCACTTTTTTTATTGACAAAATTAGAGTTTATTACAGCACAACAGCGTTGATTATTTTATTTATGATTTTGTCAAAATATGCAAGATCTAAAATTAAAATTAAAAAAGAAAAAACAATTAAAAAATTAGAAAATATTATTTCCGAAGATATCAGGGTATTAAGAGAAAATCAAGAAATATTTATTCCGAGAATTTCTTTAAAAAATACCGATTTGATTATCATTTATCCAAACGAAATAATTCCAATTGATGGGATAGTAATAAACGGAATCTCTAACGTGGATGAATCATTAATTAGCGAAAATGCTTTTTTAGAAGAAAAAGAATGTGGTAGCGCTGTAATTAGCGGAACAATTAATAAATACGGAAGGCTAGAAATTAAACCTACTAGAATATGTAGCGATTCTGTTCTTTCTCAAATTGTTAATTTGGTTAAAAAATCTATAAATGAAAAACCCGACTTTCAAAGTTTTGAAAGTCGGGTCAGTATGTATGTTTTACCAATGATTGTTATTGCTTCTTTATTGGCTTTTCTTTTATGGTATTTTTCTATTGGAAAAACATTTTTATTTTCTTTTAATATTTTAATTTCCATTTTAATTTTAATTTGTTTTCCAGCTTTTAATTTTGCCGCACAGTTGCCGTTTATTATTAGTGCGCATTTAATGAGAAAAAAAGGAATTTTTATTAAAAACAAAAAAATAATAGAAACATTGAGTAAATTAGATGTAATTGTTTTTGCAAAAACAAAAGTAGTTACATTTGGAAATCCTAGAATGACAGAAATAATTCCAAATTTTAATTTGGAAAAACCATATTCAAAAAGAGAAATTTTGCAAATTGTTGCCAGTTTAGAACAAAAATCAGAACGTCCATTAGCGCAAACAATTCTTTTTTTGGCAAAAAATGTAAACATTCATTTTTTAGAATGTAAAGAATTTAAAGGGCGGCAGGGTCTTGGAGCAGAAGGATTTGTTGGAAACAAAAAAACTCTTTTAGGAAATCAAATATTAATGGAAGAATATAAATTAGATTACTCAAATTTTAGTAAAAAAATAGAAGAATTAGAAATGAATGCAAGAACTGTTTTGATTGTTGCATACGACAATAAAATAATTGGGCTAATCGGCATTTGCGATACTTTAAAAGAAAAAGCTAAAAAAACAATAGAAAAATTAAAAGAAATGAACAAGCAAATAATTTTAATTTCCGGAGATACATACAGGACAACAAGAGCAATAGCAGTAGCTTTAAACATAGAAGAAATTTTAACTCAAAGTTTACCAGATGAAAAAGAATATGAAATAAATAAAATTCAAATGAGTAAAAAGATAGTAGCATTTGTTGGAAATGGAATCAGCGATGCGCCAGCTTTAGCTAGAGCCAACATTGGAATTGTTTTAGGAAAAACCTCAGAAATTACAAAAGAAATAGCAGATATTATTTTATTTGAAAATAGATTAATGGATATTCCTTGGGTAATAAAAATATCCGAAAAAATTTTAAAAAAAGCCAGACAAAATATCTGGATATCATTTTTTTGCGTCATTGCTTGTTTGTTAATAGCTTCTGGTATTTTTTATTTTTCAATGGGAGTTCTTCTTACTCCGTTAATTGTAAATTTTTTTATAATTTTGGGAATGTTTTTGATATCGTTAAATTCATGTTTATTGTTTTTTGACAAAAAATTAAATTAAAAACTAGCAAATAATTACTAATTTTATACATTATGCGCAATGCATTTTTATAAATTTTTTTAATCTTTGTATAAAATATTTCAAAAAATATTTTATTCCATCTTTAATGTGAATACAAGTTAGTCTATTAAATAGTTTTAATAAACCGCCATCGCTTCCTTTGCCATGATAATGAATCATTTCTGCTTCTGGAATAAACCAAACTTCCCATTTTTTTTGCCAAGAACGTCTGCACCAATCAGTATCAGAAAAATACATACAAAATCTTTCATCAAGCGATCCAATTTCTTCTAATGCTTTTCTTCGTATCAAATTACTCGCTGTCATAAGCCAATTTACAGAAAATGGATTTTTTCTGTCATAATCTTTCATTAAAAATCTATTCAAATCTTTTTGAACAAATGAAAATTTGCTTAAAAAATTTAAACGACGAAAAGCAGGTGTCCATAATTTATAAAATCTAAAACAAGAATATTGTAATCCACCATCAATATTTAAAAGCTTTGGGCCACAAACTCCTACTTTTGAATTCTTTTCCATAAAATCAATCATTTTTTTTATGGAATCTTTTTTACAAATAATATCTGCATTTAAATATAAAATGTATTTACTTTTTTCTTGAGTTTTTTGAATACTTAAATTCGTTGCTTTAATAAAACCTATATTTTTTTTTGTTGATAAAAAAATAATTTCTGGAAATTCTTTTTTTATCATTTCCTGTGTTTGTTTATTAGTTTCAACGTCAACAAAAATAATCTCGTGTTCAAAATCGCGGGATTCTTCTTCAATAGATTTTAAAGCTTTTCTTAATGTATCAAGATTAGCTTTATAATTAGTAACAGCGATTGAAAGAAACATAAAAATATTATTTAATTAAATTTGGGTAATTTTTTTGAAATTCTTTTTCGCCAAAGGCGAATCCGCC
>JBBTVT010000033.1:0-6801 GCA_038078655.1 Patescibacteria group bacterium | reverse complement strand
AAAATTTAAAAATTATAAAATTAAAAATTTATTTTACATACCCACAGAATTGTCTAAAGAACCTAAAATTTATTCTCCAATAATCACCTTTGCCGGTCTGATTATTTTGTCATACATTTTGTATCCAGCCTGCACTTCTATTTTAATTTTTTGACTTTCTGTTTTTAAAGATTCTTCACTGCCCAAACTTTCATGAATTTCTGGATTAAAATTTTCTCCAATCGTTTTTATTTTTTCCAATCCAATGTCTTTCAAAATATTTTCAAATTGTCTTTGAATATGACCAATGCCCTGCATCCATTTTTGGATTTGATTATCATTAGTTTCTGGTTGCTGATTATTGGCTAATTGTAAATAATCCAACACGGGCAATAACTGTAAAATTAAATTTAAATTAGAAAATTTTACCCAGTCTTCTTTTTCTTTTTCATTTTGTCTTTTAAAATTAATCAAATCAGCTTTAGCTCTTTGCCAACCAGCCAAATTTTCCTCTTGTTGTTGTTTGCATTTCTCTAATTCTTCATTTATTTTTTGCAACTCTTGCTCTTCATTTTGTTGTTCCATAAACTCTTTAAATTAAAATAAAAAAATAAAAATCTAATTATTATTATTATTATTATTATATTAATGAATATCAACAACCTTTAACGATTAATAATATTTCTGCCTGAACACCGGAAGATAAATAAATACAAATTTTACATTCTCCAATTTTTTTAATTGGTTCTTCTAAAATTATTTGATCAAATTTAATTTTTTCGTTTATCTTTTCCGATAAAGTCTTTGCTATTTCTTCCTTATCTAAAGCAGCAAAAAGCGCACCTTTTTCATTTGCCTTACTTTTTATCTCTATTTTTATTCCTTGTATTTTTTTCTTTAATTCTTCAGCTTTTTGATTTTTTTCTTTTTGATTTTTTTCTTGTTTTTGTTTTTTTGTCTCCATTTTTAAAATCTCTTCTGGTGTTGCAATAATTGCTATTTTTTGAGGTAATAAAAAATTAATAGCATAACCATTTGCTACTTCTTTCACCTCCCCTTTTTTCCCTAAATTTTTTGCATCCTGAATAAAAATTACACGCATAAATATAAATTTAAATTTAATAAAAATATCTACTTAGTATAGAGAAATGAATAAAATGGAGAAATTCCTTTATTTTGTATTTTTTGAATTGTGAATTAATTCAATTGCTTTTTGTAATTGTGGATCTTTATCTTGTTCGTAATCACTTTGCGTCATTTCTATTTTAATATCTGGATCAATTCCTTTATCATTGATTATTCGTCCCAAAGGAGTCAACCAATCAGCAACAGTTAATTTAAGCATTGATCCCCCGCTCAAATCTTCTACCTTTTGAACGCACCCTTTCCCAAATGTTTTTTCTCCCACTGTAGTCGCTTTTTTATAATCCTGAAGTGCGCCTGTTAAAATTTCCGAGGCAGAAGCTGAACCCTGATTAATTAAAATGATTGTTTGAATTTTATCTAACACTGAATTATTTTCTGTTTTATATTCCTTTTCTTGTCCATCAAATTTTTCTTTCACAACTACAGTATTAGATGGCAACCAATAACTTGCTATTTCAACTGATGCATCTAAAAATCCTCCTGGATTATTTCTTAAATCTAAAATTATTGCTTTGGGTCTTTTTTCTTGAGATAAAATTTTATCTATCGCTTCTCTAAATTCACTTTTTATATCGTCATTAAATTGACGAATTGTCAAATGAATAATTTCTTTATCATTCTCAATCAGTTTCCACTCAACACTTCCTATGTGAATTTTAGATCGTATAATTGCAACTTCTTTAAGCTCTGACACATTATTCCTTTTAATTGTTAAAATAACCTTTGTCCCTCCTTTGCCTCTAATTTTTGTCACAGCATTTTCTAACGACAAATTAATTGCATCTAATTTATCAATTCTATAAATTTGATCGCCTGATTTTATCCCAGCCTTTTCTGCTGGAGAATTAGCTAATGGAGCAATAACCGTCAAAATATTATTTCTGATTGCCAATTCTGCGCCAATCCCCTCAAAGTCGCCCTGTAAATCATCGTAAAATTCCTTTGCATTTTCGGGATCTAAAAAAACTGAATAAGGATCGTTTAAACTGTCAACCATTCCTTTTAAGCTCCCATAAAACAACTGTTTATCTGTAACTTTTTCTCTGCCAATGTAATCTTTTTTTATTGAATTCCATACCTGCCAAAACAAATCAAAATCAATATTTTCATCAACTTGGCTTTTTTTGTCATCTTTAACCTCTGGAACAATATTGCTATTTTTATTATCTGTTAATTCCACCTTTCCAAAATCAATTGGCGCCGATCGTTTACCTACTCTAACCCCTACAAAAAAACTAAGAAATATCAAAAAAACAAGAATAAGGAAAAAAAATTTTTTAAAAAAAGATTTCATAAAAAGCTATAAATTATAATTTCTTGGTTCATTATAATTATTTTTTTCAAAATGTAAAATTTTTAACCATAACATGGACCAGCGTAAAAAAATTTGACTTTTTAAAATAAATCGTTTATAAATTTAATAACTTTTAAGGTCCTCTTCCTTATATAATATAAAGGGGGGCATCCTTAAAAAAAGGAGGTAGTTATAAAAAGGAGAGTGTGCTGTTTTATTCCTCCCAATCCCTCTCGGCATACTCTCCTATCTCTTTTATCAAATACCTATTTTTTATGTTTCTATGTTTTTGCAAAAACTTGAGCTCAAAGGATTTAAATCTTTTGTTGATAAAACAATTCTAGAATTTAATCTTTCATCAAAGGAAGTAGACAAAAAAGAAATTACTGCGATTGTAGGACCCAATGGTTCCGGAAAATCAAATATTGCCGATGCTGTTCGATGGGTTTTAGGAGAACAAAGCTCTAAATTATTACGAGTCAAAAAAGCAGAAGATGTAATTTTTGCCGGAACTGATAAAAAATCTCAACTTGGTTTTTGCCAAGTTGATTTATATTTAAATAATGAAGATCGCTCTATCCCAATTGATTATTCGGAGGTAATAATTACGCGAAGGCTTTATCGAAATGGCGAAAGCGAATATCTAATCAATAAAAACAAAGTCAAACTCCAAGAAATTACAATGTTCTTAACTAAAGCGCATTTTGGACAAAAAAATTATAGCATCATTGGTCAAGGAATGATTGATTCTATTTTAATAACTTCTCCGCAAGAAAAAAGGGATTTTTTTGAAGAAGCAACCGGAGTAAAACAATATCAAATTAAACGCGAACAATCATTTCATAAACTCAAAAATTCAAAAGAAAATTTAAAACAAGGAGCACTTATTCTACAAGAAATCAAACCGCGACTTGAATCGCTAACCAGACAAATGAAAAAATTAGAAATCAAAGAAGCCTTAGAAAAAAAATTAAACGAATCGCAAATTCAATATTATTCTCATTTCTGGAAAAAACTCGATGATAAACAAAAAACAGAAAAAGAAAAATGGAAAATAGAAAATGAAAAATATCAAACAATAAAAAATGAATTGGAAAATATCCAAAAAAAATTAGAACTCTTAGAAAAAGAAAGTTCAAGAGAAGAAATTTTTCAAAAACTGCAAGAAGAATATAATTCTATTTTAGAAAAAAGAAATGATTTGCTAAAAAAACAAACAATATTAAATGGAAAAATTGATTTAGAATACAAAAAAAATAATCAACAAGATTTAATTTGGTTAAAAAATCAACAAACAAATTATAATAAACAGTTAATATTTATTGATAAAGATTTAATAGAGCTAGAAAAAAGTATTAAAGGCAAAGAATATTTTTTACAACAAAAGCTTAATGAAGAAAAAGATATTATTTTTAAAATTAATGAGATTGAAAAAAATATTTCAAAAAATAAATTAGAGACAGAAATTGCCTTAAATATTTCTGAAATTTCAAATAAAATTACTGAAATTTACGAATTGCAACAAAATTTTATTTCTCAAATAAATAGAATTGAAACTATTGAAGAAATAGCCGAGATTAAAGAGCAAGCTCAAATTATAAATCAAAAACTGTTTGATTTTACGAAAAAAATAAATCCAAAAATTGATAAAGAAAAAAATGAACTTCAGGAAAAAATATTATCTTATCAAAAAGAAATATCTATATTTTTAAATGAAAAAAATAATTTAATTAATGCAATCAATGATTCCAAAATTAATTGTGAAATAGAAAAAGAAAAATTGAAATTAATAAAAAATAAAAAAAATGAAATACAAGAGGATTTAAAAAAAATTGAATTAGAAATTAAAGAAAATGAAATTAATCCATCAAACAAAGAAGAGGCCTTAATTATTTTTGAAGAAAAAAATAAAAAAATAGAAGAAGAGATAAAGAAAATCGATCAAGAATTTGAAAGAGTCAAAGAAAAAATAAATAATTTTAATCAAAAAGAACAAGAAAAAAAAGAAAACCTATTTGTTTTACAAAGAAATTTTCAAAACAAACAAAAAGAATTGAATCAATTTTCTGCATTTATTAATGAAATAAAAATTGAATTAACAAAATGCGAAACAAAAATAGAAGATTTAAAAGAAGAGGTTATTAAAGAATTGGGAGAAAATGAATTAAAAAATATTCAAAAAAATGAAATCTCTTTAGAAGTATTGAGAAAAAAATTATCCGATGATGCATCTTCTAATATTTTTCGTCTTAAACATCAGTTAGCGTTAATTGGCGGAATTGATACAGAGACAGCTAAAGAATATCAAAACATAAAAGAACGTCATGATTTTCTTTCAACTCAATCCGAAGATTTAAACAAAACAATAGAGTCTTTAGAAAAAATAATTGTTGAATTAGACAAAATAACCGAGGAACAATTTAAAAATGCATTTAAAAAAATAAATGAAAAATTTGAAAAATACTTTAAAATTCTTTTTAATGGCGGTGAAGCAGAATTAATTTTAGTAAAAGAAAATTCAAAAAACGAATTAGATCAAGAAGAAATATTGCCACATTTAAACGAAACAATTAATGGAGTAGAGATTTACGCTACTCCTCCTGGAAAACGTCTAAAAAATATTAACACGCTTTCTGGCGGAGAAAAAGCTTTAACCTCAATGGCTTTAATTTGCGCTATTATTGCTAATAATCCCCCACCTTTTATTGTTTTAGATGAAGTAGACGCAGCTTTAGACGAAGCCAATTCTGAACGATTTATTAAAATTTTAGATGATTTATCGCACAAAACTCAATTTATTATTATTACCCATAATCGAGCAGTAATGGAAAAAGCAAAAATTCTCTATGGAATAACAATGAATGATAATAGCAACTCTAAAATCTTAAGTATTAAATTGGAAAAAAAATAAACATTAAATTTATTTTCCAAAATAAAAATACTCCAATAATTTGGAGTATTTTTATTTTTTAGTATACCAAAAATATACTGATTATTTTAAAGCATCTTTTAATGTTTTTCCTGCTTTAAATTTAGGTACTACAACTGCTGGAATTTTAATTTTTTCTGTAGGTTTTTGTGGATTAACTCCCATTCTCGCAGCTCTTTTTTTAGCTGAAAAAGTTCCAAAACCAGTTAAAACTACCTCTTTGCCTTTTTTTAAAGAAGCTGTAATAGTTTCTAATAAAGTTATTACCATTTTTTCAGTTTCACTTTTTTTATTGCCAATTTTTGTAGTAATAGCTTCGATTAATTCTGTTTTATTCATTATATCACCCCCTTTCATTATAAAATTTTTAAATAAATTTATTTTTAAACGTTTTGTTATCCTATTATTATTTTTCTATCAACTCTTTTAATGCTTGCTACTTTATTTGTCTTTAAATCAATTTCTATTAAAACAGCATTAAAAACGCACTCACCTTTTTCCGGATAAACAAATTGATGATTAATCTGAGTCAAATACATTTTAATTACATTTTCTTTTTCTACTCCAATAACAGAATCCTCTGCTCCAACCATTCCAGCATCTGTGACATAAGCAGTTCCATTTGGTAAAATTTTTGCATCGGCTGTTGGGACATGTGTATGAGTTCCAAAAACAGCAGAAACTCTGCCATCAACATAAAACCCCATAGCTCTTGTTTCGGAAGTTGCTTCGGCATGAAAATCAATCAGAATAGCAGTCAACTTTTCTTTTTTATATTTTTTTAAAATTTTGTCAATTGTTCGAAATGGACAATCAAAATTTTCCTTTAAAAATACTCGCCCTATTAAATTAATGACAAGGATTTTCTTTTTATTTATTGTAAAAATTCTTTCACCTACGCCTGAAACACCTGATGGATAATTGGCTGGTCTCAAAAGAAAAAAATTCTGCTTTTCAAAAATCTCTTCCACTTCTTTTCTTTTTTTCCAAATGTGATTTCCAGAAGTAAAAATATCTACCCCAGCTTCTTGTATTTCTTTTAAAGTTTTTTCTGAAACCCCTTTCCCATGAGCCAAGTTTTCAACGTTGGCTAAAACTAAATCAATTTTAAAACTTTTTTTTAATTTTGGCAATAGCTGTCTCACTCCAGCCCGTCCAATTTTTCCAACAATGTCTCCAATAAATAATATTTTAAACATAAAAACATAATTATTATTAAACTATTTTTTAATAGAATACAGTCCCCTATTAAAAAAAGATTTTCCATTCATAATTTCTAGGGGCAGTTTAGAAACTGATCTATTTAAATAGCTCTTTAGATCTTTTGACTGTCTTCTAAGTCTTTCTTCATAGCCTAAAACTATCAAAGTATTTCCGCTTGCAAGACCTAGTTTGTTGCATAATTTTCCTTCTCTATAAACTCGTACGTCACCCAAAGGTCCAGACCTATCAT
>JBBTVT010000032.1:0-8059 GCA_038078655.1 Patescibacteria group bacterium | reverse complement strand
TGGTGCGTCGTGCAGGATTCGAACCTGCGACCATCAGCTTAAAAGGCTGTTGCTCTACCAACTGAGCTAACGACGCATATAAAATAATATTTAATAAATTAGCATTTTATTCTATAATTGTCAATTTTAATTTCCTAGTGTTAATCGTAATATGGATTAGTATAAAATTTAGCCACAAGGTGTATTGGCGCATTGTGCGTAATTAAGCTTTTTTTAAAATAATTTTCGTGTTATTTTATAAAAAATATAGTAAAAACATAAAATAATAAAAGGATTTTGAATATTTAACTTTTGAAATCTTCAAAATCTAAAAGGAGAAAATATGAAAAACGATAGAGGTTTTGGATTAATTGAATTAATCGTTGTTATTGCAATTATTGGTTTACTCTCTACTATTGCTATGGTTGTTATGTCTGGCGCAAAAGAAAAAGCTAGAGATGCAAAAAGAATAGCAGATGCTAAGCAAATTCAATTAGCGTTAAATATATATTTTAATGACAAAGAGCTTTATCCTGAAACAATAGAAGCTATTACTTTAGGCGAGGGAAATTTTACCTGTTTAAGCGTGAACGGATTTGAATTGTCATGTTTGACAGAGTCATTGGTTTATATTAAATCAATACCATCCGCTCCAACTCCGCCACAAGACAATAAATATACATATGTTTCTACTGATGATAGTAATGATTTTCAATTGTCTTTTACACTAGAAAAAATTAATCAAAGTCTAGGCATTGGGAAAAAATGTGTCATTACAAAAACAAAAGTAGAATGTAAAGAATAAAAAATTAAATTATTTATGTTTTGGTTAAATTTATTACATATTTATCAACCTCCTGAACAAAAAAAGGAAATAATTGAGAAAATTACTAAGCAGAGTTATTCTCAAATTTTTGATATTTTGAAAAAACATTTGACGGAAAAAATTACTCTAAACATTAACGGTTCCTTGACGGAACAATTTGATAAATATGGATTGCAAAATATTATTGATGATATAAAAAAATTAGCAGAAAGAGGGCAAATTGAATTAACTGGTAGCGCTAAATATCATTTAATTCTTCCGCTTATTCCGGAGCAGGAAATTATTCGTCAGATAGAATTAAATGATGAAACAAATAAAAAGTATTTTGGAAAAATTTATCAACCCAAGGGATTTTTTATTCCTGAATTAGCCTATAGTAAAAGAGTGGCAAAGATTTTAAAGAAATTAGGGTATCAATGGATTATACTAGATGAAATGGCAATTCCTCAAAAAAATATTCAAAGCGATTTTTATCAAATAGACGGCTTAAAAGATTTTTATGTTTTTTTTAGAAATCGAAAAATGAGCGATGTGTTTTTTACTGGTAGAATAAAAAGCGCGAATGATTTTTTTGAAATGTTAAAAACAAAAAATAATGTTTTGGTTACTGCCCTAGATGGAGAAAATCTAGGGCATCATCAATTAAAAATGGCTGAAATTTGGCAAGAAATTTTGGATTGTAAAAAATTGCAAACAATGACTATTTCCGAATATCTTGACTGTAGGGCAAATAAAAATATAAAGATTATTGAACCTTTAGAATGCAATTGGGCCTCAAAGGAAGTGGACTTAAAAAATGGAATCCCATTTGCTTATTGGAATAATCCAAACAATGCAATTCATCAACTTCAATGGGAACTTTCAAGATTAGCTATTAAGGTTGTGTATCAAATAAAACAAAAATATTCTGCTACTTTAAAATATCAAAATATTAGGAAAGAATTAGATCAAGCGTTGTTTAGTTGTCAATATTGGTGGGCTACTCGCGATCCTAATTGGAGCCCATGGATGATTAAAAAAGGAGCTGAAAAATTATTAAAAGTAATTCAAATGGCTAGCGATGCTCAATTCATTGATTTATTTTTTTTGCAAAATGCAAAAAAAATATATGATAAAATTATTTTTATTGTAAAGGAATGGGACAAAAAATAATTCCGTAGTGGCGACCGTTGCGGTCGCCCTGGGCGCGGGCAACCCGCGCCCCTACAACAACAATTTTATTTTTATTTTTTTAACTGTCGGAAGTCCGACTTCCCAAATTTTTTTCTTTTTATTTTAATTAAAAATGCACAGTTATATTTTTACTTGCTTTTTATAAAAAATTATTTATACTCTATTCATATTTATTTTTCACTTCTAAGCCGATTTAATGGCTACGCAAGTCTTTCAATAAGTAGAAGTGGTCATCTTTTAGATGATAATTTTAATTTAATGACTACTAAAAATTTAAAAAACAAAGAAGAAGAATCTTTAGAAAAATTGTTTCAAAAAGATTCTACATATATTCCCAGGGTGGGAGATGTCATTGAGGGTGAAGTAATAACCTTATCAAATTCAGAGGTATATCTTGATATTAATGGAATTACAATTGGAGTGGTAAGAGGTAAAGAACTTTATAATGAATTTGAAGAATATTCAAATTTAAAAGTAGGAGACAAAGCTTCTGCTATTATTATAGAATTAGAAAATGAACGAGGAGAGGTGGAATTATCATTTAAAGAAACCGGACAAAGAAAGGCATGGGATAATTTGTTTGATTTATTAAAGAAAAAAGAAACAATTGAAGTAAGAGTAACAGATGCTAATAAAGGCGGATTAATAGTAAAAATAGGTCCAATCGCGGCTTTTTTGCCAGTTTCTCAGTTATCTCCGGTAAATTATCCACGCATTGATGGCGGTGATAAATTAAAAATTTTAGAAAAATTAAGAAAATTAATTGGACAAAAATTAAAAGTAGTCATTCTTGATATACAAGAAAAAGAAGAAAAGGTTATTGTTTCTGAAAAAGAGACAGATGAAATAAAATCAAAGGTTTTACAAAAACATAAAGTGGGCAATGTGATTAATGGAGAAGTAAAAGAGATTGTAGACTTTGGAATTTTTGTTGAATTTGACGAGGGATTAGAGGGGTTGGTGCATATTTCTGAGATTGCGTGGCAAAAGATAGACGATCCAAGGCTTTTTGTGAAGGTGGGAGACAAGGTAAAGGCTGAAATTATTGGGTCTAAAAATTTTAGATTTGCTCTTTCTATAAAAAAGACAATACAAAATCCATGGGAAGAAATATCAAAGAAGTATCAAGTTGGTCAAATTGTGAAAGGGAAGGTTATAAAATTTAATTCATTTGGAGCGTTTATTGAATTGAATAAAGATATTCGAGGCTTGCTTCATCTTTCAGAATTTTCTGATAAATTAACTAAAAAAGCTTCGGATGTATTGGAAATTGGTCAGGTTTTAAATTTAAGAATTATTTCTCTTGATCCACAATCTTATCGTTTAGGGTTTAGCATTAAAGATGTAGAACAAAACGAAGAAGTAAAAGATGCAAGCGAAAAGAAAGAAAAAAAGGAGAAAAAAGAAAAGAAAAACGAAGATTCTTTAAGCGAATAATAATAGTTATTATATTTAAATATAAAGGGTTCAGATTTTGAACCCTTATATTTGCTTTAATATTTTGGTTGAAGTTAAACATTTAAATAACTTGTTTCTTTATGAAAAATCTTACAAAAAATATTTTACTTTTTTTTATTATTTTTATAATAATCGCTGGACTATTAAGTCTTTTTGATTCTCCAGCAAAAAATGCTCAAAAAATAGGGATTAACCAATTAATCAACGAAATTAATGAAGAAAAAGTTGAAAAAATTGTTGTTCAAAAAGACGAACTAGTAATTTCTTTAAAGGACGGGACGCAAAAAGTGTCTAATAAAGAAAATATTGATTCTTTAAGTGCTTTGTTTAAAAACTATCAGATAGATCCTAAAAAATTGGAGAGTGTTTCTGTTGTTATAAAAAGTGATGCCAACTCAGCATTTTTTGTAAATTTCATCATTCCTTTTCTTGTTCCTTTGTTGATTATCGGTGGATTAATTTATTTTATGTCTCGTCAGATGCAAGGAATGAACACAAAAGCAATGATGTTTGGACAGGTTGAAGATAAAAAGGTTGAAAAAAATGATTCAAAAAAGAAAGTAACCTTTAAAGATGTGGCTGGAGCAAAAGAAGCAAAAGAAGAATTAAAGGAAATTGTTGAATTTTTAAAAAATCCACAAAAATTTATTCAATTGGGAGCAAGAATTCCTAAAGGGGTATTACTTTTTGGTAGTCCTGGAACAGGGAAAACCTTATTAGCTCGGGCTGTGGCAGGCGAAGCAAATGTTCCATTTTTCTTTATTTCTGGTTCAGAATTTGTGGAAATGTTTGTTGGAGTGGGCGCTTCAAGGGTTCGTTCTTTATTTAAAAAGGCGAAAAAAGAATCACCGTCAATTATTTTTGTTGATGAATTGGACGCTGTAGGAAGATTGAGAGGCGCTGGATTGGGTGGATCTCATGATGAAAGAGAACAAACATTAAATCAGATCTTAGTAGAAATGGATGGGTTTGAGGTGAATGATAACGTGATTGTAATTGCCGCAACAAATCGACCAGACGTATTAGATCCAGCACTATTAAGGCCGGGACGTTTTGATCGCCGTGTTGTTTTGGATTCGCCTGATATTAATGATAGAGAAGAAATTTTGAAACTTCATTCGCAAAAAAAACCATTGGGTCCAAAAGTAAATTTAAGGAAAATTGCGGAGCATACTCCGGGGTTTTCAGGCGCAGATTTATTTAATTTGCTTAACGAGGCAGCTATTTTAACAGCTCGTCGTAATAAAAAGCAGATAACAGACGATGAAATATTAGAAAGTATTGAAAGGGTTTTAATTGGACCAGCGAGAAAGAGTCATATTTTGTCAAAAAAAGAAAAAGAAATTACCGCTTATCATGAAGCAGGACATGCGTTAGTTGCTCATGAACTTCCTCTTTGCGCTCCAGTGCGTAAGGTTTCAATTCTCTCTCGAGGTCGCGCGGCTGGTTACACCTTAAAACTCCCAGAGGAAGATAAATATATGCATTCTAAATCTGAAATGACGGCCGAATTAGCTTGTTTGCTTGCTGGATACGTGGCAGAGAAAGAAGTTTTTAATGAAATAACCACTGGTGCTACAAATGATTTAGAGCGTGCTACTTCTCTAGCGAAAAAATTAGTTGTTCAATATGGAATGAGCGAAGTTTTGGGACCTAGAACTTTTGGAGAAAGAGAAGAAATGGTTTTTCTAGGAAAACAGATTTCTGAGCAAAAGGATTTTAGTGAAAAAACAGCTCAAATTATTGATCAAGAGATTTCTAAATTTATTGACGATGCTTATAAAAAAGCCATTAGCATCGTTAAAGACAAAAGGGATTATTTGGAAAAGATTACAAGAATATTATTAGAAAAAGAAAGTATTGAAAGAGTAGAATTTGAAAAAATTTTTGAGAATAAATTAAATAAAAAAACAGAGATAGCGGAATGTGTAAAATAAAATTTAAAATTAGCGATGGGTCTATTTATGTATTATTATATTTATGATTCTTATTTAAATCATTCAAAATACAGCAAGGTTTTGACTAAGATTGAGAATAGGCTTGTTGATTTAGAGTTGAAGGGGAAAATAATCAAATTATCTACTTTGAAAAATATTAAAGATGTTATTAAGGATGCAATAAAGCAAGAAGCGAGCACAATTGTTATTTGCGGGAACGATCAAACTTTGTATCAAGCTATTAATAGTATAGAGAATTTTGACATTGTTTTTGGATTTATCCCAATAACATCGTCTAGCAAAATCGCAAAACTTTTAGGGGTACCGCCATTTGAAAATGCTTGCAATGTTTTGGCTAGCAGAATTGTGGAAAAAATTGATTTAGGAAAAATCAATAAACAATATTTTCTTTCTGATTTAAAGATTTCTAATATTAACAATATTGAATGCGATGATCAGTATCGCCTTTTTTTAAAATCAAAACAATCTTTTTATGTTTATAATTTAGGCTCTTTGGATTTTCAAAAGAATATTAATCCGCAAGATGGTCATTTGGAAATATTAATTTTGCCTCATAAAAGTTTTAGATTTATTTTTGAATTTTTTTTGAAATTTTTTAAAAAAGAAGATCGGATAGACAGTTTTCTTTTATCTAAAAAAATTAAAATTAGTTCAAACAAACAGATACATTTATATATTGATGACAATTTAAGTGTTGTGGATCCTCCTGTTACAATTGAGGTTATTCAAGGTAAATTTAAAATTATTGTGGGGAAAGAAAGATTTTTTTAGAATGAAAAATTTTATTTTGTAAAATTATTTAATTCTTAAAATATGGCGGAGAAAAAAAATAATAAACAAATAATAATGCATCATAGAAAAAATTTGGGAGTTCATTTGATAACGGAATTTTGGGGAGCAAAAATTATTGAGGACGTCAAAAAACTTGAAAGGGTTTTAGTGTTATCAGCTAAAAAAGCAGGTAGTACGCCTTTAAAATTTTCTGTTCATAAATTTTCTCCACATGGTATTACAGCAACCTTACTTTTGGCAGAATCCCATATTGCTTTTCATTCTTGGCCGGAATTTAATTATTTGGCAATTGATGTTTTTACTTGTGGAGAAAGTGTAGTGCCAGAAAGAGCCATAGAATATTTAAAAAAAATTTTTTTACCAAAAAAAGTTGAAATTTCAAAAATTTTGAGAGGAAAATTACAAAAAAATCTTATTTCATAAATTTATTGTTTAAATCGCATTAGTTGTTGTTTAAAAGTAAAAACTATTATATACTTTAGTTATGTTAAAATCATTTTTTCTAAAAAATCAGAGTTATTTAGGAATTGATATCGGAATGGGGAGTATTAAAATAGTTGAATTAAAAAATAATAAAGGAAAGCCTCAATTGGTTACATATGGGATTGCTGAACAGAGCGTAGATATTGTTCATGATAATTCTGAGGCAGCATTAAAATATGTTGCCTCTTTAATATTAAAAACTTGCAAGAAGGCTGGCGTATCTACTCAAAAAGTAATTACTGCGTTGCCTACTTTTTCTGTTTTTAATTCAATAATAAATTTACCATCAATTCCAAATAAAGATTTAGCCACTACAATTAAATGGGAAGCAAAAAAAATTATTCCATTGCCGATAGAAGATGTTGTTTTGGATTGGAAAATTTTAGAAGAAAAAGTATCCAAAAAAAGTAAATCCAATTTAGTTGAGTCAAATGCTGATACGTTAATACAAAAAGAAAAAAAGGCAAAAGAAGGGTTGCGTATTCTTTTAACAGTTGCGCCAAAAAATTTGATTAAAAAATTTGTTGACATTTTTAAACAAATTAATTTTGAATTGCTTAGTTTAGAAACAGCATCGTTTGCTCTCACGCGTTCTTTAGTTGGGTATGACCCAAATCCGATAATGATTGTTGATATTGGCGCAGCCATAACAAGCGTTATTGTTGTAGAAAAAAGCGTGCCAATTTTAAATAGAAGCATTGATGTAGGTGGAATTTCTGTTACACAGGCCATTTCTAATAGTTTAAATATTGATTTTAAAAGGGCGGATCAATTTAAGCGAGACATAGGGATTTCAAATAATTCTACTCAAGAGGGAACTTCAAAAACAATTCAAACAATTTTAGATAATATAATAAATGAAATTCGTTATACCGTTGAGCTTTATGAACATCAGGGGGCTAAAAAAATAGAAAAAATTATTCTTACTGGAGGGTCGTCTTATTTGCCTAATTTGCCTGAATTTTTAGCAAAAACATTAGAAAAAAAAGTTTTTATTGGGGATCCTTGGTTTAGAATAATTTATCCATTAGAATTAAAGCCTGTATTGGAAGAAAACGCCCCTCGATTATCTACTGCTATTGGTTTAGCAATGAGAGAAATTTAAGAAACGCAAAGCGAAAAATGTAAAATTCAAAATCCAAAATTACAAATAACAAATAAATTCTAATGACCAAAATTATAAATTTAAAATGTTTTGGATTTTAAAAATTTGAATTTGTGATTTATTTGGAATTTAGTGCTTTAAATTTTAGATTTCAGAATATACATTTATGAATCAAGAAACAAAAATTTGTCAAAATTGTCAAAAGGAATTTACAGTTGAGCCAGAAGATTTTGAATTTTATGAAAAAATCAAAGTCCCTGCTCCAACCTTTTGCCCTGAGTGTAG
>JBBTVT010000031.1:0-2083 GCA_038078655.1 Patescibacteria group bacterium | reverse complement strand
CAATGTTGCTATAATTTTAATCTCCGCTGTTATCAGAATCAATCAGAAGTCTCTTCATTACTTTTTTCTCCTTTATCTTTTTTCAAAACTTTTAATATATGTTTTAATAAAAAATTTGTTGCGTTTGTTGCATTTTGATCTATTGCACTGTTTATATTATCTCCGCTGATCATATTATTATTATTTCCTTTACTAATTGAATCTAAATTTTTAATTAAATCATCTAATCCATCTTTAATTTCATTGGAAAATCCTTTTCCTGCTTCTTTTAAAGCATCTCTAAATCCATTAAAATCAATATCGCCTGTATCAAGATTTATATTTTTATTTATTCCCATTTCTACCGCATTTTCCTGGGTTAACTGTCTAATAGCTTCCTCTCTATCAAAATTCATCATAAAATTATGCGCGCCATTTGTATCTGGTGTATGGTTGTTCCTTATTATCATTTGTTTAATTGTTTCCCATTCAAAACCAGGAGCATTACTTTCTCTTAGTTGACGTATCTCTTTAGCTTTATTATTTATATCTTGCTCTTGAGGTGGTGGTGGTGTTGGTCTTGAAAATGCTGCAATTCTGTCTGCATAAGATTCCTTTCTTCTTCCTAAATTGCTCAATAAATCTTCAACTTTTTTTGGTTCTTCTTTACTCCAAAGCTTTCTTAGTAATTCTTCTTCTTTACTTAAAAATTTAATCAAAGATGGATGCATTCGTCCCTCGTTTAATAACCTTCCTATCGCCTCAAGATTGTCCTGTATTATTAATTTGCCATTATCAGTTGCTTTATTATTTTCCACAACAAAATCTGGTTTATTTGAAAGTATTTCTCTTGCTCCTTGCGCTTTTTCTATTTCGGTATACCTAGTCTCAGAAATTTCATCAGAAGTTCTTTGCTCATATTCTCCATCTTTATTTGTTTTTATTGTTCTACCAAAACGAGTTTGCCCTGCTTTTTCTGCTAAAATCCCAATATCATTTTCTAATTCAAATCCTTCTTGCGAATTCATTTTTAATTTTTCTGTTGTTTCATTCATAAAATCCACATATCCCGCTGTATTATCTGAAAAGCCATGCTTTTTTATTAAATTATCCAATCCCTCTTTTTCTGTAAGCAAAGATAAAGCAGCTTTTACTTCTATTTTGTTGCCTCCAGACAATGCCTTTTTAAAAGCATCAATAAGAGTTGGAATCTGTTGATCTTTCATTTCTTCTTTTGCTTTACCGATAGACACTTTTTCATTTATTTTATCTTTTAACATATCCGGCATAAATTTTTTAAATCTTTCTTGTTTTTTATATAATCCTGCGACAGAATCAAATGTAGAATTCTTTTTTACTCCATACTCTTCTCTTTTTTGTTCTTTCCAGCTATTAATAAATCGTACTCTGTTTAAAGGATTGACATCCCCTCCAAGCATTCCTTCTGTCCCTTTTTTAATCTCCTCTTTTGATGGACCCTTGCTATATTCTTTAATTTTTTCTTGTTTCCAATCAGCAATAAATTTTACTTTTTCTTTTCCTTCCTCTTTAGAATCCTTTTCTAAATTTAATTTTTTCAGATGATCGTCAATTTCTTTTTCTTCTGGCCCTTTCATTTGTTTTATAACTTCTGGCTCTTCATCTTTTATTTCTTTATCTACTTCTTCTAATACATTTTTAGTGCTCCATCCTCCGCCTCTAGTAACTTTCCCAAATCCTCTTAACGATATATACTCATTGTAATAACTCTCTGCGCCCATTCCGGTTAATCCGCCTTTTACACCGCCTGCGCCCATATTCATTCCGGCATAAGTATCTCCAACTCTCATCCGTTCCGCTGATTTTCTTTTTACTCCTTCTTCCCATTTCTTCCAAATTTCTTGTGGATTTAATAATATTCCCTTCCCAAAACCTCCACGCAATTCCCCAGCATACATTTTTTCACCAAATTCTTTTCCAAGATGCCTAGCAACTTTAAATGGAGCTTTAAACGCAGCTAATCCCATTTTTTTCAACGGATCTGTTCCAATCTTCTTTACTAAATTTGAAGCCATACCAGCGCCAGCAACACCAATTTGTTGCGCCATCATCATTGAACCGCACA
>JBBTVT010000030.1:9538-11594 GCA_038078655.1 Patescibacteria group bacterium | reverse complement strand
TATTTAATTCGATTTTTCATGTTCTAAAATCACAAAATGTATTGACACTTTACCCTTATGGGTATTGAAGTGATAAGAAATGACCCATACTGCCCAGAACAAAATGGAAAAATAGAAAGATTTCACAAAACAGTTAAAAGGGAATTTTACTGGAAATATTGCTCTTATCATGATAGTGTAGATCAAATGGGCTATAAATTATATCATTGGCTTAATTATTACAATACAGAAAGAAGACATGGCGGTTTTGGAATGAACAGAATGACACCTCAATTAAAAATTGCTTCGACATTATTAAATTCATTTATTTTACATTTATCCCAAAAAGTTTTCCACAAAAATGTAACCTTGACTCTGCAACAGTACACGTTTTGACAAAAAATAAAAAATTAGGTATAGAAATTATAGAAATAAATTTGTTTTAAAGTTTTATTGCGCATAAAAATTTGCGCAAAATTTCTTTTAAAATTTTGTATGTTTTATGCGGGTGTAGTTCAGCGGTAGAATACCTCCTTGCCAAGGAGAAGATCGCCGGTTCGAGTCCGGTCACCCGCTCCATAAAAATTTATAAAAATTATTTAAAAATTTGCCGAGGTGGTGAAATGGTATACACGCTGGACTTAAAATCCAGTGGGAGTGATCCCGTGCGGGTTCGAGTCCCGCCCTCGGCACCACAAATGAAAAGTCAAAGAGTTTTGGTTCGCCTCGCTTCGCTCGGCGATTGTTTTGCATTTTACACTTTTTAATTTTACATTTTTCGTTTTTCGTTTTGCATTTATTTTGATATTTGTTATTCGTGTTATTTCAAAGAGGAATTTAAGAAGGTTAAAGTTTAGTCATTTTATGTTTTTGACTGAAAAACAATTTAAATTTGCATATTTATTTGCAAAATATAAATCAAAAATTAAATGGAGCATTGTCGCTGGATTGGTGATTTTAAATATAATCTTGATTGGTTTTTTTGTTTTTAAAACTTTTTTTTATTTTAAAGATCGAAAAAATTATCAAATAATGATTGATTCTCTAAGTAAAAATTTAATTGATTACAATGTTATTAGAGAAAAAAATAAACCAAAAGATCTTGTAATTTTATTAACAGAAAGCGTTAAATCTGAAAAACAAAAATTTGATGTGGTATCGCAAATAGAAAATTTAAATTCGCAATTTGTGGCTCAATATGATTATCAATTTGTTTTGGATGGAATGGAGGGCAAGACAAAAACGAATTTTATTTTACCAAATGAAAAAAAATTTTTAATGGATTTTAATTTTGAAAGTTTATCTAAAAATTCAATTGTTGAATGTAGAATTAAAAATGTTCAATGGAAAAGAATTAGATATTTATCCAAGATTTTAAAAACAGAATTTAAAGTTGAAAATATAAAATATTATCCAGCTGGCGCTCAAATTACGATAAATAAAAAAAGAGACATTAATCAAGTTGATTTTGAAGTTATAAACAATAGTCCATATAGTTTTTGGGATGCTATTTTTAAAGTTATTCTTTATCAAAATAAAAAAATTATTGGAGTAAATATTATTCCTACTAAGCAATTTTTATCCAGAGAAAAAAAATTTTTATCAGCTAGCTGGAATAATTTTTTACCACTCGTAACAGAGGTAATTATAGAGCCAGAAGCAGACACTTTAAATATAAAAAACTTGATGCCCGTAAAATAAGCGTTGGTTATTCTGTAACATATTTATGTTAGAAAAAATTTTAAAATTTAAATTAGTTTTTTTAATAATAATTATAGCGACATTGCTTATTTTTTTTCATCAAGTAAAATGGTTATCGCCGTTGGAAAATTTTTTTCAAAAAATATTTTTGCCAATTCAATCAAAAATTTATCAAATAGCAAATGAAACTCAAACAAAAATGGATTTTTTGTTTTCAAAAAAAATTATAGAGGAAAACAAAAAACTTAGAGAAGAAGCTCAAAAGAAAATTGTTAAAGAATCTTTATTAAAAGAATTATTTAGTGAAAATGAAATCTTAAGAAAGGAATTAAATTTTATTAAAAAAAATAATTTTCGTTTTAAGATGGTTCAAATT